>JBFYTX010000193.1:0-5236 GCA_041300345.1 Dehalococcoidales bacterium
TTGTTGTTTGTCAGCACGTTGGGGTTGGACTTCATCAGCCCGTGCAGCGGCGCCGGGTCCTCCGGGTAAAAACAGTTGGCCGTGGCCATCACCACGCTGGGATGGATGCCCGGGAACAGGCGCGCCTTCTGCTTTATCCTGCCCCGCGGCGACTCTATCCAGGCCCAGTCCCCGTCCCCAATGCCGTATTTCTTCGCCGTCTCGGGATGTATCTGCATCACCGGGTCCTTCTGGAAGCTCCGCAGCCACGGTATGTTCCGGTACTGCGATAGGAAATAGAACGGCTGCCGGTACCCCGTCGATAGTACCAGCGGGAACTCCTTCGCCAGCTCCGGGGTGGAAATGGGGCTCTCCCCCGGCTCTTTGAAATATGGCAGGGGGTCGTAGCCGAGCTTCTCCAGCGCCACGGAATATAATTCCATCTTGCCGGTCGCCGTGGGGAAGCCGCCGCCTTTTCTCCAGTAATCGGTCTTGTATTTATAATAGGTCTGGTCTTTGCCCATCCTGGCCAGGACCACCATTTTTGAGAACTCTTTCCAGGTCAGGTTGGCCTTCCTAAGCTGGTAGTCCAGCATCTTTTCAACGTTCTCGAACCAGTACTGCGGCGCCAGCCGCTTGCCGAGCTCGTTGAAGATCCAGCTGTCCTGCCTGGCCTCTCCCGGTGGCTCGACCACTTTGTTATGGGCTTCGATCATGAAGCGCGGGTGCATGTCAAAGATATCGTCGATCTCCAGCCAGTGCGCCGCCGGCAGTACGATGTCCGCGTGCTCCGCCATCGGCCCCATGAACTGGTCCACGTGCACAAAGAACTCCAGGTTCAGTAGCGCCGGGACGACCTCTTTGGTGTTGGCCAGGTGCAGTATCTGCTGCCCGCCCACGCTGAGCCACACTTTGACCACCGCATTGCCGCTAAGTAGTTGCTTGATGACCGTGTCGGAGTGGGCGGTGCGCGCCGCGCCCATTTTGTATTTGTCCGCCCCCACGATCCCTTTCCGCATCTCGTCGGTGATGGGAATCTCGTTGAAAAAGTCCTCGCGCTGGCCGGTCGCCGGGGGCATCCAGGCCATCATGCTGCCCGGCCGTTCGATATTCCCCGTCACCCCCAGCAGGCAAATGATGGCCCGCAGCGTCTGGCCGCAGTTGGCCTGCCTCTCCAGCGAGCTGCCCACCTGTATGCAGCCGGGCGTGTCTTTGGCGAAGAGCCGCGCCGCCTTCCGGATATCATCGGCCTTGAGCCAGGTGATGTCCGCCACGCGCTCCGGCGTGTACTCCTGTACCCTCTCCTTGAGCTTGTCGAAACCGTGAGTCCAGTTCCCGACGAACTCTTTGTCCCACAGCCCCTCGTTGATGATGACGTTGATCATGCCCAGCGCCAGGGCGGCGTCGGTCCCCGGTCGTATCTGGAGCCATAGCGTCGCCCGCGACGAAAGCGCCGTTTCCCTGGGGTCGATAACGATGAGGTTTTTCACGTGGCGCAGTGAGTTCATGTACCAGACGGCCATCTCGCCGTCGGCGCTGGATATTTCAAGCTGTTTCGCCCATGAAATTTGCGTCTTGGGGTATTCCCCGCCCCACCCGTGATAGTCGCAATAGAGCCGGCCGTACCCCGTGACCAGCCCGTACAGCCCGAGTCTTGGACTGTGGCAGATATAGCCCGGCGTAATGATGTTGGCCGTGCCGATGGACCGGGCGAAGCGGTGGGTGTACTCGTTGTAACCGCGGCCGGTCCCCTGGGACACGGCTATGGACGACTTCCCGTGCTTCTCCTGGCTCTCTTTGATTTTAGACGTAATGGTATCGAGGGCTTCGTCCCAGCCGATGCGCTGCCATTTCCCCTCCCCCCTTTTCCCCGTCCTTTTCATGGGGTAAAGGATGCGGTCGGGGTGGTTGACGTGCTGGATGCTGGAAAGCCCCTTGGAGCACATCGTACCCCTGGTCGGTGCCTCGGGGTTGCCTTCGATGTGGATGATCTTGCCGTCGCGTACGGTCACCAGGGCGCCACAGCCGCCGTGGCAGCTCTTGCAGGTTGTCTTGATGATCTTTTCTTCGCTCATGTCAATATTCTCTTTAGTTATTTAAGGATTATGCCGGGAGAGGTAGCTAACTGCTAATCGCTAGTCGCTAACAGCTCCTGGCCACCAGCGGGTTATAGGCGCCGGCTTTCAGGACGCAGTAGCGCAGGGCCAGCCCGCCGGCGATTTCACACGTCACACCGGTCAGGAGCAGGGCGGAGGGGACATGAGTTATCAGCCCCGAGGCCGCTATTGCCAGCGGTATCACGATGCCCAGCAGCACCACGCCGGTCCAGAAGACCGGGGCGCTTTCCCCGCTGATCTGCTGCAGGACGGACTGCTTGCCGACCGCCTCCCGCCGCGATGCCCGCCAGAGATAGATGATGATGAGCAGCGCGTTGGCGATGAGCAGCCACTGGCTCCCCGTTTCCGCGGTGGCTAAGTCGATGCCGCCGCCAATAAGTGCGATGACCACCGCCAGCCCGAAGCCGCCCAGTATGCCGCAGATGACGAACAGCACCGGCAGCAGCAGTGAGTTCCAGAACGGCACGCCCTTGACGTTTTTCAGGATGATGCCGGTGTAGGTCGCCACCCCGAAGGCCGCCAGCCCGGCCATCACTTTAAATAATACCTCCGCCGCGCTCCCCGGCAGCCAGCGTGTCAGCATCATCTGTATGGCCCCCAGGAAAACGAACGCCATGACGAAAAGGAATCCCCTCGCCAGCCACGATGTCTGCGGCCTGGTTATGATCCTCCAGGCGCGCCAGGGCTTGCCGAGGTACAGTAAATGCGTCCCGCCCTTAATGACGGCGATGATCAGCCAGCTGATGAGCATGCCCCACAGGCTGTTAAACAGCAGCGACACCAGGTACAGCCCGCCCCCCAGCCCGCCGGCGTAGAAGGCGATCCACAGGAAAATGCCCCGCCGGTCGATCCATTCCGTCTGACGGGTGTAGTTGACCATCCATTCATGTACCTGCTGCATGTTAGCTCTCCGCTCCCGCGGGCACCTTCTCGCGCCGGGGCTCTTCTGTGGCCGGCGTTTCTTCCGTTTGCCCTATCCGCCCGTCGATAAAGAACACCGAAGGGTCGGTACTGTACTCGGGATGCAGTTGAAATCCCTTTCTTTCTTTTATCAGCCGGGACACCTCGCTGTCGGGGTCGTCGAGGTCGCCGAAAGTCAGCGCCCGGGCCGGGCAGGTATTGACGCAGGCTGGCGTGGCCTCGCGGTCAACTCCCGGCTTTAGCCCCTTAGACATGCCGGCGTCGATCCTCTCGGCGCAGAAGTTGCACTTCTCGGTCGTGCCGAGCTGGTGCTTATAAAGCTCCTTGCCGGCTTTCTCAAAGTCGGTCTGTATCCTGCCCGGGAAGAAGCCTTTGTCCTTGTCTTTGGAAAGGAAAGTGCGGTTCTGGTAGGGGCAGGCGACGACACAGTAGCGGCAGCCGACGCACTTGTCCTGGTCGACGACGATAATGCCGTCCTCACGCTGTCGAGTCGCCCCGGTGGGGCACGCCTCGACGCAGGGGGCGTTCTGGCACTGGTTGCAGCGCACCGAATACGTCGATACCTCCGGGCTGCCGTGGTCGGTTTCCAGCGCTACCAGCCTGGGCCAAGTCACGCCCATCGGCAGGAAGTGCTCGACACGGCACGCGGCGATACAGGCGTAACACCGTACGCATTTAGTCAGGTCGATAACCATTCCCCATCTCATATGTTTGCACCTCTGGGTATAGAATATCATATTGCACAGTATCTGTCAATATATAATTATAAAGACGTAAAAAATAATCATAAAATATGTGCAAACCGGTGGAAATATACGTAATATATGCGTAACGCAGAAATGAGAAAATATATCGTTTCCGGTGCAAATATACAACCGCTGGCATTAATTTTCTATAAGTGTTAAATTAGGTTGATACTTGAATCCCCTTCTATCTTAATTATATCAAAGGAGAACATATGAGCGA
This sequence comes from Dehalococcoidales bacterium, assembly GCA_041300345.1. Lineage (GTDB taxonomy): Bacteria > Chloroflexota > Dehalococcoidia > Dehalococcoidales > RBG-16-60-22 > JBFYTX01. Next base: position 3,984 of record JBFYTX010000193.1, read on the forward strand.
AAGAGGTAAAGCGGTAGTTGCCACGAAATCGGGCCACCTGGAAGGGAGCTTCGAGGATGGTCTTTACGTCTTCAAAGGCGTTCCTTTCGCCGAGCCTCCTGTAGGCAAACTTCGCTGGCTGCCCCCGCAGACGGTCAAGAAGTGGAACGGCGTCCGCCCGGCCAGGAAATATGGCGCGATGGCCCCACAAAATCCTATGCCGATCCCCATGCCGAATGCCCCCGCTTTCGGGACTACAGATCAAGACGAAGATTGCCTGACTTTGAATATATGGACGCCCGGATTGGATGATGCCCGCCGGCCGGTCCTGTTCTGGATCCACGGCGGGGCTTTTATCATCGGTTCCGGCTGCGAGTCTTTCCTCGAATTCGGCACGCTGCCCCGCCGCGGCGATATCGTCGTGGTCAGCATCAACTACCGCCTCGGAGCTTTCGGTTTCCTGAACCTGAAAGAGATAACCGGCGGTAAGATCCCGGCCACCGGCAGTGAAGGCCTGCTCGACCAGGTTGCCGCGCTGGACTGGGTCAATGAAAACATCGCGGCCTTCGGCGGCGACCCTGACAATATCACCGTGTCCGGGTTTTCCGCCGGCGGCATGAGCACCGGCGACCTCCTGGGCATGCCGCTGGCGCACGGCAAGTTTCAGAAAGCCATTAACCGCAGCGGCTCCGCTAACGTCGTCGGTACGGTGGCCAGCGCCGTAGAAATTTCAGGAAAATTCCTGGAGATCCTTAATTTGACCGGCGGGGACGTCGGTGCCCTGCGCGGTCTGACCACGAAGCAATTGATAGATGCCCAGCAGGCGTTACAAGTTAAGCTGCGCGAGTCCGAACAACGGCTAACGCCGTTCCAGCCGGTCGTGGACGGTAATGTCCTTCCCGAATGGCCGCTGGCAGCCATCAAGAAAGGCTCGGCAAAGAACATCCCCGTTATCGCCGGCACCTCTCTGGACGAGCTTAAAATGTCCATCACCATGGACCCGGCCACCCGCAATATGGACGAAGCCGGGCTGGTGAAGAGGTTGAACGATCTTTTGGGCGAAAAACTGGCGGCGAAGATGATACCTGCTTATCGCGCCGCTTTAAAGAAACGCGGTATTGAACCCCGCCCAGCCCAGATCCTGGGCTCGGTAAATACGGACTACCTCTTCCGTATTCCTACTATCCGGCTCATCGAGTTCCAGCGCGATAACGGCGCTCCGGCCTACAACTACCTGTTTACTTTAAGGTCTCCGGCTTTCGGCGGCGCTTTAG
>JBFYTX010000196.1:0-3873 GCA_041300345.1 Dehalococcoidales bacterium
CAAGTGCTCGCCGCTGATTTAACTTCGTCGTTCCCGACCTGACCGGGAATCCGGTCCCCGGCTATTCGTTGACCGTGCCCGCGGGCGCGCGCACCATCAGCACCGGCACGGGCGAATGCCGCAGCACCTTATCCGTAATGCTCCCGAAGGCCAGCTTACGCAGGCCCGACCTGCCGTGGGTGGACATAGCAATGAGGTCGGCGTTGTTCTCCTCGACGGCTTTAACAATCTCGTCGGCGGCGTTGCCGCTGCTGACCATCGTCCTGACGGTCACGCCCCTTTTCTTTAGCGTTTCCCCTGTCCTGGTGAGGTAATCGGACACCCTTTCCTTGATGAGCTTGAGCTCTTCCTCCGTATAGGAGACCGGGGCGCTGGCCTCGCCGACCACCACCCAGTGCCGCAGCAGGGTGATCACCCCGATGAGGATCACCTCGACCTTGGTCCCCGCCGCCAGCTTGTCCACGAGCTGTAAAATGACCGGTATCGCCGCCTCGCCCACCTTGGAACCGTCCAGAGGCACCATTACCCTCGAGAACATGGTCGCACCTCCTGCTACCTGGAGCTCTGCCGCCTCAGCTTCTCCAGTTTTTCACTCAGAGTATATAGCCTTTGCCTGTCCTTTTCAATCACCGCCGGCGGGGCCCTGGAAAGGAAGGCTTCGTCTTTCAACCTAGCGTTGAGCCGGGCGATCTAGGACGTTAATTTCTCTATCTCTTTTAACAGGGATTTCTTTTCCGCTTCGAGGTCGACCATGCTCTCCATGGGAATAACGACGGTCGCCGGCGCCAGCGGGATGACCAGCAGGTTGTCCCCGGCCTTTTCCTTTGTCTCGCCTTCAACGACTGTGACGGGATTGGCTCTGGCCAGCGACTTTATGATGTCGGCGTAACGGGAGATTTGCGCCTGCCGGGCGTCCCCGGCGTAGACGCGCGCTTCTATCCAGCGCGAGCTTTCCACTTTATACTGGGCGCGGACGTTGCGTATGGCGCGGACGATCTCGATAATATCGTCGATTTCTTTTTCGGCGGCGTCGTCGAATTGCGTTTCATCGGCTACGGGATAAGAGGCGATCATAATGGACTCGCCCTCGATGCCCTCGACGCTCTTTTTCAGGTGCTGCCACAGCTCCTCGGTCAGGAACGGCATGTAGGGATGCAGCAGCCTTAACGATACTTCCAGCACCTGCGCCAGCACCGGCAGGGGAGAGCTGTCACCGGCCTGGAGCCTGATCTTGGCCAGCTCGATATACCAGTCGCAGTACTCGCCCCAGAGGAAGTCGTGTACCTGACGCTGCGCCTCTCCGAACTGGAAATCGTCCATGAGCCCGGTGACTCCGGCGATGGTGCGGTTGAGTCTTGAGAGTATCCAGCGGTCTTCCGCGGCGAGCTTGTCCCTGGTGATTTCACCGGCGCCGCTTTCCAGGCTCCTGATGACGAAACGCGTGGCGTTCCAGAGCTTGTTGGCGAAGTTGCGGCTGGCCTCCATTTTTTCCACGGACAGGCGCGAGTCGTTGCCGGGCGACGTGCCGGTCGTGATGGCGAACCGCAGGGCGTCGGTGCCGTATTGATTTATCAGGTCCAGAGGGTCGACCACGTTGCCCCGCGACTTGCTTATCTTGTCGCCGATTTCATCCCGGATAAGCCCGTGCAGATAGACGGTATGGAACGGTATCTCGCCCGTGTCCTCGATGCCCAGCATGATCATCCTGGCTACCCAGAAAAAGATGATGTCGTAGGCGGTTTCCATCACCGAGGTCGGGTAGAAGTAGCGCAGGTCTTCGGTATCGTCCGGCCAGCCCAGCGTGGAGTGCGGCCAGAGTCCGGAACTGAACCAGGTATCCAGCGTATCCTCGTCCTGCTTGATGTCCCCGGAGCCGCAATTGGCGCAGGCGGTTGGCGTCTCCACGGCCACCGTGAGCTCGCCGCATTTGCCGCAGTACCAGATAGGTATGCGGTGCCCCCACCAGATCTGGCGGCTGATACACCAGTCGCGGATGTTTTCCATCCAGTTGAGGTAGACCTTGGTGAAGCGCTCGGGCAGGATCTTGATGCGGCCGTTTTTGACCACTTCTATGGCCGGTTCGGCCAGCGGCTTGATCTTGATGAACCACTGCCGGCTGGCGATGGGTTCGACGATGGTATGGCAGCGCTGGCAATGCCCGACGGCATGTGTATACGGCTCTATCTTAACGAGGAGACCAGCTTTCTCCAGGTCGGCTACGATGGCTCGGCGGCAGGCGTAGCGGTCCATGCCCTGGTACGGTCCGGCGTTCTCGTTCATGGTGACGTCGGCGTTGAGGATGTTTATCAGGGGCAGGCCGTGCCTCTGCGCTACTTCAAAGTCCACGGGGTCGTGGGCCGGGGTGATCTTTACCGCCCCCGTCCCGAACTCCAGGCTGACGGCCTCATCGGCGACGATCGGTATCTCGCGGTCAAGCACGGGCAGGACGGCTTTTTGGCCGGCCATCCCTTTAAAACGTTTATCATCAGGGTTCACCGCCACTGCCGTGTCCCCGAGTATCGTCTCGGGCCGGGTAGTGGCCACGGTGATATATTTCCCCTTTTCCCCGGCAAGTGGATACTTAACGTACCATAAATGGCCCTGGACGTCCGGGTGCTCTACCTCGAGGTCGGATAAAGCGGTGCCGCAGCGCGGGCACCAGTTGATAATGCGCTCGCCGCGGTATATCAGGCCCTTGTCATAAAGACGTTTAAAAGCGGCGCGCACCGCGCGGCTCGACCGCTCGTCCATGGTATAGCGCTCCCGCGTCCAGTCGCAGGAAACGCCGAGCTTCATGTGCTGCTCGGTAATCCGCTTGCGGCAGTCAGCGATCCACCGGTGCATCCGCTCCAGGAATTTCTCCCTGCCCAGCTTGTGACGGTCGGTGCCTTCCTGTGCGAGCTGCCGCTCCACGACCACCTGCGCGGCGATGGCAGCGTGGTCGACGCCCGGCAGCCAGAGGGTGGGCTCGCCTTTCATGCGGTGCCAGCGGGTCATGATGTCCTCTATCGCCGCCACCAGGGCGTGCCCGATGTGCAGCTCGCCGGTGAGGTTTGGGGGCGGCATGATGATGACGAATGGCCTTTTCTGCCGGTCGATCTTCGGCGTGAAGTAGCCCTTCTCCATCCAGAATTTATACCACTTTTCTTCCGTCTTGCCCGGCTCATAAGCCTTGGGCATTTCCTGCGTATCAGGGGACTGCGTCATGGGGACCTCTTTCCAGTTTTTAAAGTCATGCAGACTGTGTTTTGAGTATCTTCCCGGTTATTATCGAGGCAAAATAGCCGACGATGAAGCCGCCTATCGGCCAGACGATGAACACGAGCCATATGACATCGCCGGGGTGGACTTCGATATTGCCCCAGAAGGCAACCAGCTTGCCGATGGCTAATACCAGCAGAACGATGACGTAATAAATCGCCACGCTAAGGCCGCTCCAGGTTGATCTGCGCCCGGCCGCTCTGACGAAAAACCTCAACGCCAGCGCCAGCACCAGCGCCGAAAATATGAACGGCACCAGCACCGCCAGGTACCAGGCGCCGCCCCACCAGGTGTAATTGGAGAGTCCCAGCGTGACCATGTCCATCATGAACCTGGCGTTATCGCCGTCGACACCTCTCCAGCCGCTCTGGCTGAGGGAAAAGAAGAACATGGCTACCATAGCCAGCAGGTAGGCGATAAAGCTGGCCAGCAGGGCATATTTTATATTGTTCATCATTCGCTTTAAACCTTACCTCCCTGTGTCTTTTTTAAAGGACCTCACCCCCTGTGTCCCCCTCTCCTTGCCAAGGAGAGGGGGAGGTTTTGGGGAGAGGGGCTAACGCCCCTCTCAGGCACTCCCTTACGGATATTGGCGTCTTCCTTTCGTAAAGG
>JBFYTX010000220.1:0-2649 GCA_041300345.1 Dehalococcoidales bacterium
GCTGCCTGCGCTGCAACGTGTGCCTGGCGCGGTTCAACCGCGGCCTGGCGATACGCTGCGCCGTGAACCCGAACATCGGCCGGGAAAAGTACGACCCGAAATATAACACCAACACCATGGCCCAGCTGCTGCGGCCGCTGCCCGAGCCGTTCATGCCGCCCTGCCAGAACAAGTGCCCGGCCGGGCTGGACATCAACGCCTACGTGCTGATGGCCTCACGCGGTCAGCTGGACGAGTCGTACCGCTATATCAAACAGTATATCCCGTTCCCCGGAGTCATCGGGCGCGTCTGCCCGCACCCCTGCGAGAAGGAATGCAACCGCGGCAAGCTCGACGACCCCATTAACATCAACGGTATCAAGCGGTACGTGGCCGACACGGTGATGGCGGAAGGCCTGCCGGACTACCTTAAAAAGCAGTCGCTCCCCGAGAATTTGCCCATCACCAAGAAAGAAAAAGTGGCCGTGGTCGGCTCCGGCCCCGCCGGACTGACCGCCGCCTACTTCCTGATCAAGAAGGGATACGCCGTCACCGTGTTCGAGGCGGCCAGCGTCGCCGGCGGCATGATGGCCTTCGGCGTGCCGGAGCACCGCCTGCCCCGCAAGGTCGTTAACTGGGAAATCGACGCCCTCAAAAAAATGGGCATCGAGATCAAGACCGGCAGCCCGGTGGGCAACCCGGAAGACCTCCTCAAGAAAGGCTACAACGCCGTCTTCGTAGCGGTCGGCTCGCAGAACAGCGCCAAGCTTAACGTCCCCGGCGAAGACACCGCGGGCGTCCTCCAGGCGCTGGCGTTCCTCAAAGAAGTCAACCTGGGCAAGAAACCGAAGGTCGGCAAGAACGTCATAGTGGTCGGCGGCGGCAGCGTCGCCATGGACGTGGCCTCATCCGCCCTGCGGCTCGGCGCCGGCAGCGTCACCGTAACGTGCCTGGAGTGCAGCAAAGACGAGATGCCCGCCCAGAACGAGGAAATCGAACAGGCCATCGAGGAAGGCATCAACGTCGACATGAGCTGGGGCCCGAAGGCGATCATCGCCAAATCCGGCAAAGTCAGCGGGATGGAACTGAAGCGCTGCGTCACCTGCTATAACGCGGCCGGACAGTTCGCCCCGGTCTACGACGATAAGGCGACCAAGAAAATCGACGCCGACATGGTTATCACGGCCATCGGCCAGAGGGTCGACCTCTCCTTCATGAAAGACAGCAAAGTCAAAGCCACCAAGAGGGGCACGATAGAGACCAAAGACAGCCGGGGCCTGGCGACCAGCGTAGCCGGCGTGTTCGCCGGGGGCGACGTCGCCCGCGGCCAGGGCACCATGATCGAGGCCATGGCGGACGGCAAGAAAGGTGCCGTAGCGATAGATTGCTACCTGCGCGGCGTAGAGCTTCCGCCCGCCCCGCCCGAGCCGATCCTGGCGGACATCACCGAGCCCGCCTTCCAGTTCCACTTGAGGGAATACACTAAAGAGACGCGGTTCATGCCGGAATTCACGCCCGCCGCCAGCCGGAAGAGCAACTTCAAAGAGGTCAACCTGGGCTTCAAAGACAAGAAGACCTGCGTGGACGAAGCGCGGCGCTGCCTGACATGCCGGTGCTCGGCGGTAAGATACTAGAGCTAACGTAAACCTGAGTATTTCGGGGAGGGACAGGAGACAAACAAGTCTCTCCCTCCCCGAGGTGTTTTTAAGGGGTGGATAATTCTCCCTTATTCCCTCCTTACGAAGGTGGGATACAGATTAAGGAGGCAATCTATGGGCTGGCAAGAGGAATACAAGAAAAAGCTGGTAACACCCGAGCAGGCGGTCAGTGTCATAAAGAGCGGCGACCGGGTGTGCTTCGTGCAGGGCAACGAGCCGCAGGCGCTGGGACTGGCGCTGGCGGCGCGGCTGGGGGAGGTGGAAAACGTGCTGCTGTCCCTGCGAACGCCGGGGCGCGACTTCGGGTGGTACGACCCGGTGTTCGAGATGTCCTTTAAAATAGAGGTCGGCTTTCCATTGCCGATCGTGCGACAGATCATCGCGGAGAAACGGGCCGACCTGGCAATAGGCGGGCTGGGGTTTATTTTTACCGAGGAGGACAGGGGCCCGGCCGACGTTGTCATGGTAGAGCTTTCCCCGCCGGACGAGCACGGCTACTGCAGCTTCGGGGCTTCGGTCTGGACCAAGAAAACGGAAATCCGCCGCGCCAAGATAGCCCTGGCGGAGATCAATAAAAACCTTATCCGCACCTACGGCGACAACTACATCCACGTGGACGAAATCGATTACTTCGTCGAGCACACGCCGTCGGGCAAAACGCCAGGCGGCACCGACCTCCTCGGCCGCAAGAGCGTCGAGGCCGGCGAGGCAGAGAAGAAAATCGCCGCCCTGGTAAGCACGCTCGTAAAAGATGGGGATACGCTCCAGGTAGGCGTGGGCTCCACCAGCGAATGGTGCTGCACCCTCGGCACGTTCGAAGGCAAGAACGATTTAGGCTGGCACTCGGAGACGACACCCCGCGGCATCATCCCCCTCATCCGCAAAGGCATTATTAACGGGAAACGCAAGAACTTCAATACGAATAAAGCCATCGCGACGGCCTGCGGCGGCGGCTCAAAAGAGGACATGGATTTTGTGACGATGAACCCCTGCTTCGAGCTGCATAGCGCCG
>JBFYTX010000228.1:0-3612 GCA_041300345.1 Dehalococcoidales bacterium
ACTAACGCTGGACGACCTGAAAGAGCGGGGGCTGACGCTCGGGCTGATCTCCAACGTCGAACAGGACATGATCCAGACCCTGGCGAAACTCGGCCTGCCGAAATGGCTGAAAATAGTCGTCACGTCCCAGGACGCCGGGGCCGGCAAGCCGCGGCCGGAGATATTTCAACTGGCCTTGAAACGGGGCGGGGTAAAGCCGTCCGAGGCCATCTACATCGGGGACCAGTATAACGTGGACATGGTCGGGGCGAGGGGGGTGGGCATGGAGGGCATCCTCATCGACCGCGGCGACTACTACCAGTCTATCGCCGACTGCCCCCGCATCAAGAGCCTTAAAGAGGTGGCGGGGTACTTATAGCCTCAACCGCCGAGGGGGCATTCAGGACATTTACCCTGCGCACAAAAGGACTTATAGACGTGCAGCAGGCCCTGTTGCCGCCGGGCTGAATTCACCGTAAGACGGGTGACGCCAAGCTGGCGTCTCACGTGTCTTTCCGGGGCATTTTCCGCCAGTGCGGGATAACAACGATATATCTCTACGGCCTTTGCCGCCAGCACCGGGTTTCCCCAGGCGGCGGCAAAGGGCAGCAATACGTTAATGATAATAGCCCCGGCCCGGTCCTCTCCCAGCAGGGCTGGCGCGGACCGGTGGACGGGCAGGCCGAAGTCCAGGTTTTCCGCCCAGTAATCCGACGCCGCCACCACCAGCGAACCCTCCAAAACGCTTCTGCTATTTTCAGAGGTGGAGTTTTCCAGGGCCCGGACCAGGCCGGCCAGCAGACCTTCCTCGCGGTAGCGTAATAACAAGTAACTCATGGCGGCGAGGCGGCGGCGGGGCAGATTGCCCGGCCTAACCTTGAACGAGCGCCAGTCACCGGCGGACATGGTCTCTCCAGTCCCCAGAGACTCCCGGGTATGTCTCAAATGCGCCGCCCATGCTTCACGCCGGGAGGCAGCAGTCCGGCCGTCCCCAGCAGGAGGCCCTGATACCTCGCCAGACACGCCTCATCCGGGATTCCCGCCGGGGCGGCCGCGGTAAGCCGCGATAAAGGCAGGCGGCCGGCCAGCTCCAGCATTGGCGCCTTATTTTTTACGTAACCCAGCGCCCCCATGATCCCCTCATAGAGGGCTTGCCCGTCCCCGTATTGAGTCAGCGCCGCCCGGAACTCGGCGACCCTGGCGGCAAACCTCAGGTCACCGGCACTATCCAGGACAGCGCCGATAAAGCCGCGGCCGCGGCGGCCGGCGGTAGCGTGGCAGGGCAGCGGCCGCCGGTTAGAACTATAAACACCGGCACGCCGCCCGGCCGCGCCGGTGATGTATCGCTCTAACGTCAGCGTCGGGACCGTCCGGCCGTCCTGCAGCACCACCGCTTTATCGGTGTCATGCCGGTAGACGACATGCAGGATAACGCTGTTGTAGCGCGGGTCAAGATGATGGCCGTGGCCCCACCAGCTTGAGGACCTGACATGAACCTCGACGTCACCTCGGCGAAGACGCCGTCCGACGGCGATAACGGCATCGCGCAGATCGCCGCCGCGGTCGTCATTGAGACGCCCGGGGTAGACTACCTCGACCAGCCCTTCCTCTTCGGTGAACAGGTCGGTCCTTCCCACCAGGCAGTACTGCCAGATCTTGACGACGCGGCTCTCCGGAATAGCGACGGCTATCGGCCTCACCCCCTCGGTCCCCCTCCCCAGAGAAGGGGAGATTTAAAAAAGAGCGGTTTCACCCCTCTTAGGCGCCTCGGTTCGAAGAAGCATTAATCCGCGCCGGGAAGGTGCTGCTGGTAACGGTATAAAGCCGCCAGCGCGGCGACGGCGTCGACGTCGGAGGTATAGCAGGGGATGCCGATATCCTGGAAGCCCTGGCGCTGTTCCAGATATATCCGCCGGTCGCCCAACGGGCAGACGGCCAGGATGGGTTTGCCGGGAAAATCCCGCTTGATGTCCGCGAACAGGGCCGGCACGCTTTTACCGGGCAGCCAGTCGATAGCGCCCATGATAATCACGGCAGCGTCAACATTCTCGTCCTCCAGCACGGCCCGGGCAGATGTTTGATAAGCGGCCCCGAAGCCGCTGGCCTCGACGGCCACCCAGACATCCACCGGGCTGCGCACGCGCCACCAGTCCGGGTAGACCTTTTTGATTTTCCCCTGGGTTGCCGGCGAAAGCGCGGCGACTTTAAGGCCGTGCCGGACGCAGGCATCGACGGCGGTCACGCAGCCGGAGCCGGCCAGGTTGACAATCGCGACCCGGTTGCCGGCCGGCAGCGGCGCGTAAACAAAGGCCTTCACGACGTCCCAGAGCTGCTCGAAGTCGTCCACCCGGATAACACCAGCCTGTCGGAGGGCGGCCCCATAAATGCGGTCGTCACCGGCGATGGAACCGGTATGGGTGGACGAGGCCCTGGCGCCGGCGGCGGTAACGGCTGATTTCAGGACGATCACCGGCTTTTTATTAACGACGCGGCGGGCAAGCTCCATGAAACGCGACCCGTCCTTGATGCGCTCCAGGTACATGGCGATAACGCGGGTCCGGGCGTCCTCACCGAAATACTCAAGCATATCGCTCTCATCGACGTCACAGCGGTTGCCAAGGCAGGCTATCTTGCTGATGCCGATCTCGCTGTTGATCAGGGGCAGGTAGACGCCGGTAAAGAGTCCGGTCTGGCCGATGAACCCCACCGAGCCGCGGTTGATCTCGCCATGGGGCAGGAAGAGCCCGTTGAGGCGTCCCAGGCTGGTATCGCAGCGGGCATAGGGGTTAATGGTGCCCACGCTGTTCGGCCCCATGATCCTGATGCCCGTCTTTTCCGCCAGACGCGAGAGGCGCGCTTCCAGGGCCGCCCCGGCCTCATCCATTTCTCCGAAGCCGGCCGACTCGATGATGACGGCCTTAACGCCCGCTTCGCGGCATTCCTCTACCGCGGCCAGCACCAGCGGCGGCGGCAGCACGATGACCGCCAGCTCCGGCGGTGATGCGACGTTTTCCAGAGACGGATAGACCGCCAGGCCAAGGATATTTCCGGCGCGTGGATTGACCGGATAAATCTTGCCGGGATAACCCAGCCTCTGCAAATTTTCGATAACGTTATGGCCGCCTTTGCCGGGCACGCGCGAGGCGCCGATGACGGCGACGCTCTCCGGGGCGAAGAACGTCTTCAGGCTGGCGACGCTGCGGCGAGCATTCATAACGACACCTCGAAACGGGCTCAAAGGATGATGTTTCCAACGGAAATCTCAGGCCCGGGATTTCACGACGATTATACACGGTACCGTGTAGGTTGTCAAGATTTCCTGGCCGGCGGCGCGGCCCGGTATTTGAATCTGGCCTGCTCGGCGATAAAGGACAGCAGAGTGGACGAGGTCCCGCGCGGCCGGTACATCCCCGTCTCCCACTCGCTGATGGTCTGCTGCCGGGTGCCGAGTTTTACCGAAAGCTCTTGCTGGGTCAAGCCCAGATGCCGGCGGAGGGCCTGGACGCTCTCACCGTCCCACTGCTTTTTTACGACCGCCGGCTTCTTTTTCACGCCCTGATTTTAAAGGATACGGGACAAGGCGTCAATAGCCACTTTCATATGACCTACCTATCCCCCTCCCTTGAAAGGGAG
>JBFYTX010000003.1:0-9638 GCA_041300345.1 Dehalococcoidales bacterium
AGGTCTTTATAACCGAGTGCGGCGCTATGTCATGGAGGGCAATACTCTAAGCGTCGACCGGGTAATCATCGACCGGATCCCGGCCGGCTCCATACACGACGGCGGCCGCATCAAGTTCGGGCCGGACGGGCTGCTCTATATCACGACGGGCGATGCCGGCTACGCCGATTTTGCCAAGGATATCGATTCATTGAGCGGGAAAATTCTACGGGTCACGGACGACGGCGGGATACCGGAGGACAATCCATTCCCGGGCTCGCCGGTCTATTCCTACGGCCACCGCAACCCGGAGGGCCTCGCCTGGGACAACGAGGGAAACCTCTGGGCGACCGAGCACGGCTCCAGCGCCACCGATGAGCTTAATATAATCGTGGCGGGGAGGAACTACGGCTGGCCGGTCATCCGCGGCGACGAGGAACAGGAGGGGATGGTCAGCCCGGTCATCAACAGCGGCAGCCATACCTGGGCGCCTTCCGGGGCGGCGTACCTGGACGGGAGTGTCTTTTTCACAGGACTGCGCGGGGAGAGCCTTTTCCAGGCGGTCATCGAGGGCGTCACGGTAAAGTCGATCGCGGCGCACCTGGAAGGCGAGTACGGCAGACTGCGCGAGGTGGTGGTGGGGCCGGATGGATTTCTTTACGTATTGACCAGCAACCGGGACGGACGCGGGTCGCCCTCGGCGGCAGACGACCTGCTTTTCAAGATAGACCCGGCAAGCCTCGATTGACCCCGCCCATTCCTTGTTTTTATAGATTTCCTATGATAGCTGACTATTTTTTACTACCGAGATACTACCGGGACGCTAACTTTAATCTTACCTAACGGTGCTATACTCTTGACGAACCATCGGCTAATAAGCGATACTCTTACGGGAGCTTGATGAGTCCTCTACACGCGAAAATTATCGTAAATCCCGTAGCTGGAGCCGGCCGGACCCGCCGGTTATGGCCGCGAATCATGGGCCTGTTCAAGGGGAAGGGCCTGAGGTTCGATTACAGCCTCACCGAGGCCCGGGGGCACGCCATCGAGCTGGCCAGAGCCGCCGCCGGGAACGGCTACGACATGATTGTATCCGTAGGCGGCGACGGCACCATCAACGAGGTCGTCAACGGGCTTTACGCCTCCGGCAATCTTAAAGAAAACACGCTGGGCATTGTCAGCACCGGCACCGGCAGCGACTATATCCGCACCGTGGGCGTGCCCCGCCGATTCGATGCAGCCTGCCAGCGGCTGCTGGAGCCGAAAAAAAGCACCGTCGACCTGGGCATCGTCAGTTACACCGACAAAGGCGGGCAACACGAGCGGCTGTTCGTGAACTTCGCCGGGTTCGGCTTCGACGCCGAGATCGTCAGGCGCACCACGCAGCAGTTCAAAGCGCTGGGCGGCCTGCCTTCCTACCTGATGGGGCTGCTCACCACGCTGATTTCCTATCGCAACAAGGACATCTCCATGAAAGTTGACGGCGAGCTCATCGAGAAGCGGGTCTGCGCGGTGATCATGGGCAACGGCAAATACGGGGGCGGGGGGATGTTCGCCGCGCCTGACGCCGACCTCGCCGACGGCCTCCTCGATGTGCTGATCATCGGCGACATGAGCAAGCCCGACCTCCTGGCATCGCTGCCGCGCATTTATAAAGGGACCCACCTGACCCATCGCAAGGTCACGCTGAAAAAAGCCAGAGAAATAGAGGTAAGCTCCCGGAACGGCCGGATGCAACTCCAGGCCGACGGCGAGCTCCTGGGCGAGGTGCCGGCGCGCTTCCGCGTCCTGCCCTCGGCGCTGAACGTCATCGTCTGAACAAGGAGAGTCCATAAACAGATAACGAGCAACCTGACATGATGAAGATATTTTCGCCGCCTGGCAGAAAAAAGATGATCGTCCTACTGGGGACGCTGGTATTCTTCGTCATCCTGGACGGGCTGCTGACCGAGCTGCTGATCGCGCAGGGGCTGGTGCGGGAAATGAACCCGTTCCTCCAGCCGCTGGTGGGGGACATCGGATTCATGCTGCTCAAGGTAGCCGGCGCCGGGCTGTGCGCCCTGATGCTCTGGGATATTTACCGCCGATACCCGAAGATTGCCACGATCACCACCTGGATCGCAACGGGGGGCTACGGGATCATCGTCCTCTGGAACACCAGCCTGTTCATCATCGCGTAAGACCGGGAGAGGTGCCCGGCCGCCGCCACAGCGGAATCTCTTCCGGCATAACGTCCACGAACTCTATGTCTCGCGGTAATTTATAGTCGGCCATGCGCCCCTGGCAGTACTGCCGGAGTTCCTGCTCATCGAGCCGGGCGCTCGGCTTGAGCTGTACCAGGGCTTTCACCGTTTCACCGCGCACCGGATCGGCGACGCCCATGACCCTGGCTTCGGCGACGGCGGGGTGGGCCAGCAGCACGGCCTCGATATCGGCGGGGAAGATGTTCTGGCCTTTCAGGATGAGCATACGCCGGATACGGCCGGTGATAAAGAGAAACCCGTCTTTGTCCAGGCGGCCGATATCGCCGGTGTGCAGCCAGCCATTCCTCATGATGCGGGCGGTGGCTTCCGGCTTGCTGTAAAAGCCGGTCATGACCGGGCCGCGCATCACGATCTCTCCCTCGGCGCCGGGGGGCAATTCGTTATCATTATTGTCGAAGATCTTTATCTCCCAAAAGGGCAGGGCCGGGCCGGAAGAGCCCGGGGGACCAGATCCGTCCATGGGCATCATGGTGTTATGGCAGACGGTCTCGGTCTGGCCGTAGACGTCGATAATGTCAGCGTGATAGCGCTCTCTGAAAAGCCGGATAACATCCGGTTCCAGCGGGGCGCCGCCGCTGACCCAGAGTCGCATTGAAGACAGTTCGTACTTAATGCCCTCGCGCCGGGCGACGTTGCTCATCAGGGAATAGATATAGGGGACGCCGCAATAGATAGTGCCCTTTTCCCGCGCCACGGCCTCCATGAAGCTATCGACCGACCGCCCAGTGCCGGGCACGACCACCAGGGCGTTGCCAACATATACCGAGGCCAGCAGCACGGCGGTCAGGCCGAACTGGTGGTACATGGGCAGAGCGAACAGTACCATCACGTCTTTTTCCGTTTGCTTCATAGTAACGGCGGAGCTGACGACCTCCGTACAGACGGCGCGGTGGGACAGCGCCACGCCGTGGGGATTAAGGGTCGGGCCGCCGGTATATGAGATGATGGCTACATCCTCGGGATCAATAGGTACGTTAACAGCGCGGGCGGCATTTTCCGCCAGTATTTGCTGATAGCTGACGAAGCGGCGGTCAAAGTCCGAGTTGACGGCAATAACGTGTTCTACGGAATCGAACCGGGGGAAGGAAGGCAGCAACGAGGCCAGGGGCGGCTCTTCGACGACCAGCACCCGGGGACGGCAGTCGTTGAAAAGGGAGACGAGCTCATCGGGGACATAGCGCGAATCGAGCGGGACGGCGATGCCGCCGGCCTTGAGGATGCCGAAGAAGATATTAACGAACTCCGGGTTACTGGCCTGGATCATCGCCACGCGGTCGCCCTTTTTAACGCCCATTTTTACCAGGGCGCGGGCCACGCGATTGGAGTTGGCGTCAAGGTCGGCGAAAGATACGCGGCGGTCGCCCATGATGATGGCCGTCCGGCTGCCATGACGCCGCGCGGCGCCGGTCAGCATGGACTTGAGGTCAGCGGGTATTGGCATCTTCATCTGATGAAAAAACACATGACGGATTTATTCGTGGAACAAATCCAGTATAGCAGACCCGAGATGAAGTTGAAAAGGGTTCTGATCGCTTGTTCGTACTGACCTCACCCCTGTGTCCCTTCTCCAGCCGGAGACATTGAGAGGCTTCGAAGAAATTAATGGCTGGAGAGGGGAATATAGGAGAGAGGGGGCGAAGCCCCCTCTCAAAATCTTTCCCCCTTTCAAACATTTCATACAATCGATAATAGCAACTAAACCTGTTTGAGAGGGGGATTAAGGAGGTGAGTATAGTAAATACACTAAACGCTAATGGAACTCGAATTTTTCATAAGTCCGCCGCGCCTGTTATAATAAAGAAAAAACAGGTGAGCGACTAAAAATGACAAGATCGGTAGAAATAAAAGATGGCCTCTGTTATATGTGCACCAATGCCTGCCCGACTAAAATCCATGTTCGGGACGGCAAAGCGGTAAAAATCGATATCGCCGACCCCCGCGTGGCTCACTGCCCGCGCTGGAAAGCCCAGCTGGACTTTATCTATCATCCCGACCGCCTCCAGTATCCCGTAAAACGCGCCGGGGCGAGGGGCGGCGGCTCGTGGCGGCGGATCTCCTGGGACGAAGCCCTCGATACCGTCGCCAATAATCTGCAATCCCTAAAATCAAAATATGGTGCGGAGTCGGTAGTCTTCTGGATCGCCTATACTAAAGAGCCGCGGCCCTACTTTCACCGCCTGGTGCACGCCTTCGGCTCGCCGAACTACTGCACCGAGAGTAGCAATTGCTTCTCCGGCACCTGGATCGCCGCCAACCTGACCTACGGGCCGGAGTATTCTTATATGGCGGGCTCAAGCGGCAGCCTGGAGCCGGAAACGCGGTGCAAACTGATCTGGGGCGCCGCCGTGATATCCTCCCCCAATGTCTGGCAGGCGAACCTCGAAGCCGGAGAAAAGGGCGTCAAGCTCATCGTCGTCGACCCCCGGCGCACCGCTATCGCCGCCAGGGCGGATATACATTTGCAATTGCGGCCCGGCACCGATGGCGCCCTGGCGCTGGGCATGATGGACGTCATCATTAAAGAAAACCTTTACGACAAGGAGTTCGTCGAGAAATGGACGGTCGGCTTCGACGGCCTGAAAAAGCTGGCCGCTGCATACCCGCTGGAGCGCGTAGAAATAATAACGCGGGTGCCCGCCGCCCTGGTCAGGGACGCCGCCCGGCTCTATGCCACCACGAAGCCGGCCAAGCTCCACTTGAGCAGCAACAGCACCACCCACCACACCAACGGCGTCCAGAACCACCGGGCGGTTATCCTGCTGGCGGCCGTCACCGGCAACATCGCCGTCACCGGCGGGAACCGGCTGGGCGACTACGCCGCCGTTCGCCCCAACGACATTACCCTGCACGAGAGGGTGGCGGCCATGCCCCCGGGCATAGGCTCACAGCGCTTCCCGATATGGACGAAGCGCTACCATGAAATGCAGGCCAACGCCATCGTCGACCAGATTGAAAGCGGCCAGCCCTATCCCCTGAAAGCGCTTTTCTCGTCGGGCCTGGACGTGCAGTTCTTCGGCAACTCCAAACGTTTTGTGGAAGCCGTCAGGAAACTGGACTTCATCGCCGTCAGCGAATACTTTCATACTCCCGGCACGCAGCTGGCGGATGTCGTCCTGCCCATCGCCTCCTGGCTGGAGCGGCCCATCTTCTTGACCGATTACGGCGGCTGCGCCAGGCTTGTCGAGCCGGCGATAGAGCCGGTCGGCGAAAGCCGCTCCGAGTGGGATATCTACTCGGCTCTGGCCGAGCGGCTCGGCTTCGGCGACCTGTTCTGGGACGGCGATTTTTATAAATGCGCCGGCCATATCCTCGAACCCATGCACATTACCGTCGCCGACCTCAAGCAAAACCCCAGGGGCGTTAAGCTCCCCACCCGCCCCCGCCCGGAAAAACATTATGAGACCACTGGTTTCCAGACTCCCTCCGGCAAGGTTGAGATAGACTGCGCCACGCTGGCGGAGCACGGCCTCGATGCCCTGCCGGTCTATCACGAGCCGCCGGAAAGCCCGCTGAGCCGGCCCGACCTCCTGGAAAAATTCCCGCTGGTCATGACCTCGGGCGCACGGGTCATGGCCTATACCCATTCCCAGTTCCGCAATATCCCGCGTCTGCGTAAGCTGATGCCCGACCCGCTGGTGGACATCAATCCCGCCGACGCCAGTCTACGCGGCATTAAAACGGGCGATACCGTCACCGTCAGCTCGCCGCGGGGCAGTATCAGGATGAAGGCCAACGTGACCGATGCCATCCTGGAAGGCGTCGTCTCCCTGCCCCACCACTGGCCCGGCGACGCTAACGTCAATACCCTGGTCGATGACCAGACACTCGACCCTATCTCCGGGTTCCTCCCCTGCAAGTCGCAGCTCTGCCAGGTCGTTAAAGACTGATAAAATATGCCCACCAAACCTCTGGTCAAAGCCCTCACCGAAGCCGGCCTCGGCGCCCGCCGCCGCATGACTGAAGCCATCAAGCAGGGCAAGGTCAAGGTGAACGGCCGGACCGCCGAGTCGTTCACCCAGCCGGTGGACACGGAAAACGACCAGGTCACTTTTGATGGGAAGTCGGTTGACATCAAACCCGGCGCGACGATCTGCCTGATGCTCAACAAGCCGGCCGGCGTCGTGTCCACCGTCAGCGACGAGAAGGGCCGCCGCACCGTGCTGGACGTCCTGCCCGCGCCGTATAAAAAGACCCGGCTCTATCCCGTCGGCCGCCTCGACATCGATACCACCGGGCTGCTCCTGCTCACCAATGATGGCGACCTCACCTTCCGGCTGACCCATCCCCGCTTCGAGCACGAAAAAGAGTACCTGGTCCGCATCAAGGGCCGGCTGACCGCTGAAGAAAAGAATCGACTGGAGCGCGGCGTCCGTCTGGAAGACGGCCTGACCCACCCGGCGCGGGTGAAAGCGATTTCAACGCCGTTTTTCAACTACAGCCTCACCATTCACGAGGGCCGGAAAAGGCAGGTCCGCCGCATGTTCGAAAGGCTGGGGCATCCCATTTTAGCTCTGAAGCGCGAGCGCATCGGCGGTCTGCGGCTGGGCGACCTTAAAGAAGGGGAAACGCGCCGCCTTGCCCCCGCGGAAATAAAGACCCTGCTCTCATAAGAACAGCTTGATAACCGAGTAGACCGCCCCGGCGATGATCGCCGATGCCGGTATAGTAAAAATCCACGCCCAGACGATGCGCAGCGTTACTCCCCAATGCACCGCGGAAACCCTCTGCACCGCCCCCACCCCGGAAATTGCCCCGGTGATGACGTGCGTGGTGCTGACCGGGATGCTGAGATAAGTGGACAAAAAGATACTCGATGCCGCGGCTGTTTCGGCGCAGAAACCGTCGATGGGCCGCAGCCTGGTGATCTTCTGCCCCATTGTCTTGACGATACGCCACCCTCCGGAAAGGGTGCCCATTGCGATGGCGGCGTGGGCGCTTAAAACAATCCATAGTTTTACGTCAAAACTGTCCAGGTATCCGCCCGTAAAAAGCAGGCTGGTAATTATTCCCATCGTCTTTTGGGCGTCATTGCCGCCGTGGCCCAGGCTGAAAGCCGCCGCGGAAAATAGCTGCGCTATCCTCGACCATTTGTTGATGCTCGTCGGATTCTGTTTGCAGAGAATCCAGCTGGTGATGACTTTAAGCAAAATACCCAGGAAAAACCCGATCAGCGGCGCAATGATAATGAAGATGAGTGTCTTGGTCCAGCCGGAGGCGATGATCACCCCGAACCCGCCCTTGGCGATGGCCGCCCCGGCATAAGCCCCGATGAGCGCGTGCGAAGAGCTGCTCGGCAGCCCGAAATACCAGGTGATCAGGTTCCAGGCTATCGCGCCGATAAGCCCCGCCAGGATGACCGTGGCGGTCACGATCTCGATGTCGATCATCCCCTGGCCGATGGTCCTGGCTACGCCCGTGCCGAATATCAGGAAAGCGATGAAGTTAAAAAAGGCCGCCCAGATGACGGCCTGCCGGGGCGTTAGCACCCGCGTGGAAACTATGGTGGAAATGGAGTTGGCGGCATCGTGCATCCCGTTGGTAAAGTCGAATGCCAGAGCGATGATGATGATCGGAACAATTAGATACAGGCTCGTTTCCATAAAACGGACGATAAAGTCCTTCCAGATTATACACGAAACAAGACCTGATGAGAAATTCACCTTTTGTAGTTAATATTTATCTGGGTGATTTACAGTACTCACCCCCTGCCCCCTCTCAAACAGTATTATTATTTATGCTCGATATATTTCTTGTTTGAAAGGGGGGAGAGATTTTGAGAGGGGCGTTGCCCCCTCTCTTTTTCACTCCCCCCTCCAACCAGAAATATTTATGGAGTATTCAATGCACCAGGCTGGAGAGGGGATACAGGGGTGAGGGAGTCCGGACAACTAAAAGCAAACAGAACCAGGTTTATGCCCTGTGCTATAATATGGAAAATGCCGGACAAGATTAACCTGTCGCACAATATCCGCGAACGCCTCCCGGAAGACGTCATCGACTTTATCCGGCAGGCCGGCGAGACAGCCGCTCGCGGGCGGCAGCGTCTGTACCTGGTCGGCGGCGTCGTGCGCGATCTCCTCCTGGAACGCCGCAACCTCGACCTCGACCTCGTCGTCGAAGGCGACGCCGTGAAGCTGGCGCAGGAGCTGGCCGCAGGCCTGCCGGAGAAGCTGACCGTCCATACCCGCTTCGGGACAGCCACTCTCAGCTGGTCGGGCCGCCGCGCCGACTTCGCGACCGCCCGCGCCGAAACCTACGCCCGTCCCGGGGCACTGCCGGCGGTACAACCCGGCGCGATCGTTGACGACCTCGCCCGGCGCGACTTCACCATCAACGCTATGGCCGTCGAGCTTGACCCCGGCCGCTTCGGCGAGCTTCTCGACCCACGGGGCGGTCGGTCGGACCTAGAGAAAAAATTAGTCCGGGTGCTGCACAATAAAAGCTTTATCGATGATGCCACCCGCATCTGGCGCGCGTTACGCTATGAACAGCGCCTCGACTTCCGGCTGGAGCCCGGGACCCTGAAGCTTTTGAAAGAGGGCCTCGCCTGGCTGGACACTATCAGCGGCGACCGCCTCCGCCATGAGCTTGAGTGCGTTTTAAAGGAAGATCTCCCGGAAAAATGCCTGCGCCGCGCCGGGGAGCTCGGCGTGCTGGAAAACCTTGATCCGGCGCTCCGCTGTGACAACTGGCTGATGGAGACTTTCATGCAGGCCCGCGAGCGTTATCTCCCGGACGCGCTGCCGCCCGTCGAGCTTTACCTGGCTTTGCTGTGCTATCGCTTGATGGCAGACGAAGCTGAAAAGCTGATTTCGTCCCTGCGCCTGCCTAAAGCCGCCGCGCAGGCACTGCGGGAGACGATAGCGCTCAGAGATAATATCGGGGAGCTGTCCGTCCCTGGCCTGCCACCAGGCCGCGTCTATGAACTCCTCCAGGACTATAGCCCGACCGCCCTCACGGCCAACTCGCTGGCGGCCGGCTCGGCCACGGCCGCCGACCACATCGAGCTTTATCTGAACGTGCTGCGGCACGTCCATCCGGCCCTCTCCGGCGACGACCTCATAAAACTGGGGGTGCCGCAGGGGCCGCGTATCAAAGAGATATTGCAGGCGCTGCGCGAGGCCCGTCTGGACGGCCGCGTGACGAGTAAAAAAGAGGAGGAGGAGATGGTGACAAAGATTATACACACCCGCTAAGAATGTCATTGCGAGCCCCGATACAATCGGGGCGTGGCAATCTCTATATCCGCCTTTTTATAATTCATCGTATAAATCATGCCAATCTTTGTTTATTGATTTTATCAGTTTAACTTTATCCCTTCTTGACCAGCTTTTAATTTGTTTTTCTCTCATTATGGCGTTTTCGATATTTTCATGCGCTTCAAAATAAACAAGT
>JBFYTX010000029.1:0-7748 GCA_041300345.1 Dehalococcoidales bacterium
GTCCGGTTTCTGGAGGGGAGTGGCTAAGACCAGGACCATTGCGACGATAAAGCCGATGCCGACGATTGGGCATATTATCATGCCGTCCGCAATTTCTCTCAAGGCCACTTCACGGTAGATAACCGCACCCAGCTCGAGCAGGCAAGGGAAACCATGCAGGCCGGGGGCGCGCTGCTGCAATACCTGCCGCTCGATTATAACAAATGGGCCTTGGAAAAAGCGCCGGGCGTGGTATTTTATCTGGTCTCTTTTGAAAAAATGGGGATTCCGCGGTACGGCAACGTGCTGCTGGCACTGGGCATGGTGATCGTCACTTACCTGCTGCTCAAACGGATGCGCGACGAAAGAGTGGCGATGATCGGCTCCTTATTGATATTGTTTACGCCGATCGGCCTGGTAATGCTCAACCGGGTTTATATGGATACCTATGCCTCGCTGGCCTTCCTGGTGATGGGAGGCGGCCTGTACATCTACTATCACCTGGAGCGAGAAAAACTCACGCCGGTGAAAGGCGGCATACTACTTTTCCTGGCTTTCTTTTTCACCGGGTGGTCGGTGATCACGCGCTATACCAACCTGCCGATCGCGGTAATACTGGCTCTGCACCTGGTCATCACCAGATTGATAGCCTGGCGGAAGGGACAGAGAACAGGGATCTTACCGGAAATAATTCCGTTAGCGCTGGGAATAGGGCTGCCGGCGACGGCGATTCTCGTCTACGACTATTTTATATTCGGCTCGCCGCTGAAATACAGCTATTCGTTTTCACCCTACCCGATAAAGTTCGCCTTCCAGTATATCGGGCAGGAGTTCAGCGGGGAATCCGTGCCGCTCCAGATAATCCGATATAACCTGGCGGGTTTCTCCAGAAACCTGCTGATCGGCTTCCCGCTGATGATAATCGGCATACCGGGTTTTGTTGTCGTGCTGTACCATAAGCTCGCCGCTTTTTTCCACCGGGACCGGCCGGAAGGGAAATGGTCGAGCCTGCGCTCCGATTTACCCTGGAACATCCTGCTGATCCTCATCGGCTGGTTCATATCCGTTTTCTTCCTGTACCCGATGTACCAATGGACGGCGGGGATCAAGGGAGGCGGGGGGTTCGTCATCTTCGACCGTTTTTTGCTGCCGGGACTTTTCCCGGTAGTCCTCATTGGCGCCCTGGTAATGGCCAGGTTTCCGTTAGTTGTTTTAATACCGGTGATGGCGATATTGGTGGCCTTCGCCGGGGTTCTATACGCTCAGTGGGCGCTGGACCTCCACATCCTGCCGGACTGGCTGACGGCGAGGACGCTGGAAAGCCGGTGGCCCGGCTATATCTTCCCGCCCTGGACGCCCTATTTCCATCCCAGCGCCACCGGGAACGACTATTTCCCCTTCCCCTCCTGGAGCTTCCCGTACTTGTTTCCCAGGGGATAATAAAAGCGGTTCTGTTTACATTTGGCTGATTCTTGATACTCACGTCCTTGATCCCCCTCTCAAACAGGGTTAGTCACTATAACCGATTTTTAATGTTTGAGAGGGGGAAAGAGTTAGAGAGGGGGCTTTGCCCCCTCTCTCTTTTACTCTCCTCTTCAGCCAAGAAAATACTTACATTGTTTAAATGCACCAGGCTGGAGAGGGGATACAGGGGTGAGGTTAGGACCGACAACCATAAGCAGACAGTACCACAAAAGTAACCGGTGGAAAACTCCACCGGTAATATATTAGAATAGCGTCAATATGTAGATACTTAAAGGAGGATATCATGCCAGGAATGGATAACCTGAAGAACGTTGTGCGGGAACCGAATGTCGTGGAGCTGAAGCCATGGAAATCAATACATGACACCATCACCGAACCCATGGTTACCGGTTTAGGTAACGTGGAAATCTCCGAATCGGTACTCGCGATGGGGTTCGCGCGCATCACCAAACCCGAAATAATAGGCGCGCCGGCCCATAAACACCCCCATGACCAGTGGATCTACCTCATCGGCGAACCCAGCAACTTCGTCGACTTCGACGCCGATATCGAGATGAGACTCGGCGACAAGATCGTGAAGATCAATTATCCCTGTTACATCTTCGTGCCCAAGAACGTTATACATTGCCCGCTGGAGATAAAGCGCGTCGGCAAACCCTTCATCTTCATCGATGCCAGGGTCAGCGAAGAGGCATCCGTCCGCCCTAAGAAAATAGCCAGACATGCGCCGATAAAATACATCGCGAACTACAAGAAAAAATAAGCAGTGATCATAAAGGCGGGGGGGCTTCTTCGGGCGCCCCCCTATTTTACGTACCCTTTAGCCACGAGAAGCTCGGCGGTAAGGATAGAGCCGCCGGCGGCACCCCTTACCGTGTTGTGGTGCAGGCCGACGAAACGGTAGTCGAGGACATTGCACGGTCGCAGCCGGCCAACCGTGACCGCCATACCATCGCCGGCAGCGCGGTCGCGGCGGGGCTGGGGCCGGTCGGGCTCATCCCGGTAGATGATAGGGGGAATAGGGGCGGAGGGAAGCTTGAGCTCCTGCGGCAGCGACGAGAAATTCTGCCAGATATCGATCACTTCATCCGCTGAAGGCTTTTTACCGGCAAACCGGATACTGCAGCAGGCGATATGGCCATCAGAAACAGGGACGCGGTTACAATGGGCGGAGATTTTGAGACCGGTGTCCGGGATGATGCGGCCGCCCTCGATCCTGCCCAGTATTTTAGCCGGCTCGACCTCGGACTTTTCTTCTTCACCGCCGATGTAGGGGATGACATTATCGATCATATCGATAGAGGCCGGGCCGGGGTAACCGGCGCCGGAGACCGCTTGAAGGGTGGTCACGATCATGGCATCGATATTGTAGCCTGCTTTAAGCAAAGCATACAGCGGCAGCATATAGCTCTGGATGCTGCAATTGGGCTTAACGACGAGCAGGCCTTCCTTCCAGCCGCGCCGCTTTCGCTGCTGCGGGATTATGTCAAGATGACTAAAGTTAATTTCCGGGATCATCACCGGCACATCGGCGGTGGCGCGGTGGGCAGAGTTATTGGAAACGACCGCAAAACCGCGGCCGGCGTACTCCTCTTCTAAAGCCAGGATGGCCTTCTTGTCCATTTCCACCGCCGAGAAAATAATGCGGCATTTGCCCAGGGCTTTATGAACAGCGCTGGCGTCCTCGACGACGGTATCACGATAGGCCGGCGGAATATCTTCGCTCATATGCCAGCGCCCGGCGACGGCATCGGCGTATCTCTTGCCGGCGGAGTTGGGGGAGGCGGCCAGATAGGCGACCTCGAACCAGGGGTGGCGGCTGAGGAGCCTCAGGTAGTTCTGGCCGATCATGCCGGTAGCGCCGATAACACCAACTTTTATCTTCTTTTCCATCAAAATCCTCTTAAACAGTCAGGCTAGAATATATAGAGAATTATAGCAGAACAACAAGGGCTAATCATGAGTCCAGGCGTATAATATCTTCCTGTTCTTAAGCTTCTCCAGCCCGCAGGAATAGCAGATGCCGTTATGACAGCAGATGACTGCGCCGCATTCCGGGCAGCGCCATTTCTCTTCCTGTTGTCTTAAGAATATAGTCATGCCGTTTTCTTTAACGCAGGTGAGGTTTTCTATCATGCTCATATGATATTTCGTTCGATAGCGTTTATCCAGCGCTTTCAGACGGCGGCAGGGGAAGCCCTCACATTCAAAGCAGAACTGCACTTTGCCTTCTCCCAACAGTTCGCAGCTCTTTTTCATGAAGGCGCAGTTCTTGCCGCGCGGGCGGCACCCGGCGCAGTAACTTTTCATGATGCCCGTTTTTCTGAGGTCGTTTTTCATAGAGAGGTAATTGCTGCATAAGGCGCAGTTCATACCACAGGGGGCGATCAAGATTTCTTGCATATTTTTCACGATAACATCTTAGCTAAATTGATAGAAAAAGAAAAGTAATGTATTCCAATGGCTGACGAGAAGCACCTCACCCCCTTGATCCTCCTCTCCGTCCGCGGAGAGGGGGAAGAGTAAGAAGAGGAGCTGACGCCCCTCTAACACGCCCTGCTTATAGAAGAAAGGGAGGAACCAGGAAAAATAACAAGGGGGGTTGACACCCTCAGAGACGCCCCGATTATGATTTCAGTAAAGCCCTTAGATACCCGGATTGTTGATATTAGCTGTAAAAGGAAAGAGGGGCTTACGCCCCTCTTAATGACCGATTTCTTAAAATGTAGTTGTTAAAGCTCGATTTCCTTCAAGTCAGGGCCGATGATCAATTTAGGCTCGGTGACGGACTGGACGTCAGCGGCGGTAAGGCCGGGAGCGACCTCTCTCAAGATCATGCCTTGTGGAGTGATTTCTATTACCGCTAAATCCGTGAACAACATGCTCACCTTGCCCAGGGCGGTGGCGGGGTAGGAAAGCTCTTTCACGACCTTATACTCGCCATCCCGCGTGGTGTGCTCCATGGCGATAAACAGCTTCCTGGCGCCGGCGCAGAGGTCCATCGAGCCGCCGATATTGCCCACGAACATTCCCCGGCCGGGATTGGACCAGCCGGCGTAGTCGCCGCGGACATTGACCTGCAAGGCGCCCATAACGGCGACGTCGATATGGCCGCCGCGTATCATCCCGAACGACTCGGCGATGTCAAAATAGCAGGACCCGGGCAGTTCGGTGACCGCCTGGCAGCTGGCGTTGATCAGGTCCTGGTTGACTTCCTCGCCCTGGGCCAGGGCGCCGGTCTTGAGCATGCCGATCTCCGCCTGGGGAATAACGTCCATACCCTCGGTCCAATTGGTAACCAGGGTCGGGATGCCGATGCCCAGGTTAAAATAGCTGCCTTCTTTTATTTCACGGCTGACCCGCAGCGCGATCAGTTCCCGGGACAGCCCCTCGAATTTCACTTTCGGTGACATGTTCTTATAATCCTTCCTGCTAGTCTATGGTAATAGCAAATTGGGGCCGGGCTACTGCAACGATACGGTGCACATATATCCCGGGCGTATGCACGTCATCGCCGTCAAGCTGGCCGGATTCGACCAGATTTTCGACCTCGGCGATGGTTACCCGCGCCGCCGTCGCCATGACATGATTAAAGTTCCTGGCGGTCTTGGCGTACCTCAGATTGCCCTCGCGGTCGCCCGTAAAGGCGTGGATGAAGGCGTAATCCGGCTTCAGCGCGTACTCCAGGACGTATTTCTGCCCGTCGATCATCCTCGTCTCTTTCGGCGTGCGGTTGGCCTCTATATTAGTGACATTGCTTTCTTCTACCACCGAGCCGACACCGGTGGGGGTATAAAAAGCCGGGATTCCGGCGCCGCCGGCGCGGTACTTTTCCGCCATCGTGCCCATGGGATAGACCTCGAACTCGATGGTGCCGTTCCGGACGGCCTGCTCGAAGGGGTCAGCCATGCCTTTGCTGGCGGAGCGGAAAAGCCCGTAAGAATCGACGACTTTCTTGAGCTGGCCGTTCAATACCAGCGTCTTTAGCTCTGTAGCAGCGCCGAGAAGCGGGCCGCAGCCGCAGGTCAACGTTAGATTTTTAACGCCTTTCCGGATGATGGCCTGGAGCAGGTCCCGGGGGACGCCGCAGGCAAAAAAGCCCGGGACGGCGATCACGGCGCCGTCCTTGATATCGGCGATGGCGTCATCGATGCTGGGTATTACCTTATCCAATATCAGTCCTCCTGAATTTAACGATGGTGGAAGCCCGGTGGGGTAATGACAGGGATGAAAGACTATCCATAGATAACGTCTTATTATACCAGATTTACTCGTCATAAGGAAGGGAGTGAAGGTTACTGTTGTACCTGGTTTTTAATGAAATCCTCACCCCTACCCCTCTCCAGCCTGGTGCATTGAATAATCCCAAAGCTTTCTCGGCTGGAGAGGGGAGTGCAGGAGAGAGGGGGCAAAGCCCCCTCTCAAATTCTCTCCCCCTTTCAAACAATGAATATTCCGAGCACAAATAATAAGACTGTTTGAGAGGGGGAACAAAAAGGGGGTGAGTATTAGGGACCAGACATAAGGAAACAGGACCAGAAATAAAGGCGAACGTGATTGTAAAAAAGCCCCGCTTCTTCTATCATAGAAAAATGGCGGCACGAAAAACGGATGAAAGCGGCGCCCCGGCCGATACGCTAACGTTCCTGGGTACGGCCGGCGCCCGTTTTATGGTCAGTAAACAGCTGGCAGCCTCTGGCGGCATGTGGCTGGACTGGAACGGGACACAGGTGCTCATCGATCCCGGACCGGGCTGTATCGTCCAGGCCACGAAAAGAAAGATGAACGCCGAGAAGCTGAGCGCCATTATCATCTCCCATCGCCACCTGGACCACGCGGCAGACGTCAACGTCATGGTGGAGGCCATGACCAACGGCGGCTTTAGAAAGCACGGGCAGTTGTTCGCCCCCGCCGACGCCCTGGGGCCGGAGCCGGTGATATTCTCGTACCTGAAAAGCTATATCGAGGGGATCACCGTGCTGGAGGCGGAAACGACTTACCAGACGGGGAATATCTCCTTAAAAACATCGGTCAGGCATATACACCCGGTAGAGACTTACGGCATGGTCTTTACAGCCGCCGGACAAACGATAGGTTATATCACCGACACCCGGTACTTCGAAGGGCTGGCGAAAAGCTACGCCGGCAGTGACCTCGTCATCATCAACATGGTCCTGACCGAACCGAGGCCGCCGGTGGACCATCTCAGCGTGCCAGACGTAGAAAAGCTGATAAAAGAGCTGAAGCCGAAGACTGTGATCCTGAGCCATTTCGGGATGCACGTATGGCAGGCCAGGCCGTGGCTCGTGGCCGAGGAGATGTCACAAAAGACCGGCACACGAGTAGTAGCAGCGCGGGACGGGTTGAAATTCGACCTCGCGCAACTGAAGGGTATTGAGGCGGAGAACAATGGATAGCCAGAAATTCGAACGGCTGGTAGGCGAAGCAATCGAAAAGCTGCCCGAGGTCTTTAAAGAAAGGCTGGAAAACATCGACATCGTGGTGGCCGACCTGCCAACGCGCGAGCAATTGAGACCAACAAAAGATAAAAATGAAACGCTGCTCGGCCTTTACGAGGGCGTGCCGCTGACCGAGCGCACCGATAACTACAGCTTCGTGATGCCGGACAAGATAACGATCTTCCAGAGATCGATAGAGTCGATGTGCCGTAACGAAAGCCAAGTCATCGACGAGATAGAGCGAGTCGTCCGGCACGAGATAGCCCATCACTTCGGCATCAGCGACGACCGGCTGGAAGAGCTGGGGAGATACTGACACCAGTTTGCACTCTGGAACTGAACATCCATATCAAATTCTCGCTATAGTCCATTATTAGTTCATACCATATTTAGCTTCAGACGACACCTCACCCCTGACCCCTCTCCAGCCTTTATCATCGTGCCAACCGGAATTTTACTGGCCGGAGAGGGGAATGTAGAAGAGAGGGGGCTTCGCCCCCTCTCAATTTTTCTCCCCCTCTTGAACAAAAGATAACCCGGGTATTCACTAGTAAACTGTTCGAGAGGGGGTCAAAGGGGGTGAGTAGAAAAAGCAAACGTTATAGGAAAATGGCTAATGATTCAACTCTTTCACCATGTAGTCGCCCTCAGCGTGGTAACCAAACTCCTGACGGTAATACTCTTTTGCGCCCGTGCCGCTCAGGATAACAAGCAGACCGGCGTGAAATTCGTCGCGGGCGATACGCTCCGCCTCACGCAGTAACGCTTTACCCAGTCCTTTATGCTGGGCGGTTTCAATCCTCTGTTCATTCAGGGGCACTTCCT
>JBFYTX010000090.1:0-3769 GCA_041300345.1 Dehalococcoidales bacterium
GCTGCCGTCGCCAAAGAAGCCGCAGAAGCGTCCGCTAAAGCGGCGCAGGACGCTATTGAAGCCTCCATAAAACAATCCGAGGAGGCAGTGTCCAGGGCCGAGGAGCTGAGCCGCTCCGCCCGCGAGACAGCTGAAGCATCGTTACAGACGGTCCAGGCGGCCATCGAGGCCGCTGAAACCAACGTTAAAGCCGTTGCCGCAAAAACGGAAAAAGAGGTCCGGGCGTCCATCGCCCGCGCCGAGCAGGTCAGCCGCGAGACCCGGGAAGCCGGCGAAGCCGCCGTGAAGACCGCCCGCGAGGTCACCGGCGCCCTCGTCAAGGCCGCCCGCGAATCGGCCGAGCGAACGGTGAAAGCCATCAAGGAAGCTACGGAATCCTCGGCCCGTATCGCCCGCCAAGCCGCCGAGGCGTCCTTCAGGGCTTACCAGACCGACGCCCGCCAGGATGTAACGCCGGAAGATTCTGAAGAGAACGAAGAAGAACCCGCCGCAGAAATACCGGGAGAAGCGGCAGAACAAGAAGCCGCCCTGGAGACCATGAAACAGGGTATGGAAAAGGCGGGCAAAACCGAGAAAAAAACCGATAAAGAGAACAAAGGCAAAATGGAGTCGCGCCTGGAGTCGTTGGCCAGGATGTACGAGGTCAAGCGGAGCCAGCAGGCTAAAAGGGCCGGCGACGCTGAAGACGCCGGCGAAGACACCGAATGACGCGGCGGGACCGGTTTAATATTGAGGAAGATTGTTTGACTTTTTATATGATGCGCCATATACTTGGCATGTAAAAAGTATAATACCGAGAACAATATAGGAGGTGCCTGTGCCTGCACAGAAAGATCGACCCAGGAAACCATCAGAAGAAACCCCTCCCGAGGCGACCGAGGCTGCCGGGGAAAAACCCAAGAGCGCCCTTGACGAGGTCATGTCCCAGGCCGAGCGGGCCTATGCCGCCTACATGGACGCCGAACGGCAGGTCGCCAAGGCCTACCACGAGAACGAAATGCAGGTCGCCAAGGCCTACAAACGCGCCGAGGCGCAGTCGCACCGCTCTTACGAGGCCACCGTCGCCCAGGCTTTGAAAGACCGCGAGCAGGCCATGGACAGGGCTGCCAAGTCCCGCGAGGCCCTCATGGCTAAAGCCGAGGAGGCCTACCGCGCCGCTGTGGAAGTTGCCACTAACGCCAGCGATGCCGCCCTCGCCGACGCTGCCCGCGTCCGCGACGAGAACGTCGAGAAAGCCTGGAAGATCCGCGACGAGACCATCGAGCAGGCCTGGCAGATCTATTCCAAGATTGCCCGGTAATTAAAGCAATAGGGTAGAGCTTGACCTTAAAATAATGCCGCCCCTTTTTGGGGCGGCATTGTGTTTATTTATGGGTAGGGTTTTCGTGTTTCGGGTTTCTTATTTCGTGCTTATAATAACGACGGTATGTCTTTAATTGTGATGTCGATGCCCCGCTGCGTGCTGACCAGGCCTTCCTGCCGCTTCTTGAGCTCCGCGATGAGGTTGATCGCCTTGGTGAAGTAACCCCTCACCTTTTCTACGTCGCTCATCTCGGAGAGTATCACCGTCACATCCAGGTTGCCTTTCTCCCGGGGATAGTCGCCGCTCCTGATGATGGCTTCCGGCGCCATGTTCTTGATGTAGGTCCCCAGCTCTTTGATGAGGTCGACGTTGATTTCCTCGGCCGGCGCGGACACGAGGTATAAAGCCCGCTTGGAGTCCAGCGGATTGCACTTAATCGAAAGCCCGCTGATGGCCTCGTCGAGGGCGTGGATGCCCTTCTGCGTTTCGGTGGCCTTGTCCCGGAAGTTGCGCTTGCTCGGCTTGAAGCTCTTGAAGATGGAGGTCTGCGACCTCCCGTAGCCGAGCGTCGTCCAGCCCACCAGCGTCTGGATGATGTCCCCGGCGTCGAGTATCTTGGCCCCGATGTACCGGCTTTTCTTTTCTTCGCCGGCGCAGAGCAGGTTGAAAAACGGCTGGACGATGGTGGTGTTTATCTTGGCCAGGTTGTGCCTGAGCGATGAGTCTTTCATCACGTAGCGCTGGTTATCGACCAGGAATATCGCGTCGGCCACCAGGTAGCTGGATTTCAGGCAGGTGGCTACGTTATAGACCGTCCGGTCCTCGGTGATCACTTCGTGCTCGAAGGGCAGGACGATCAGGTTGTAGACCGGTTTATCGACGTACCGTTCCTTGATCTGCTGCGTCATGATCGGTATTGCCCCGGAACCGGTGCCGCCGCCGGCGCTGGCCACCAGCAGGAAGGCGTCCGTTTCGGCGAAGTCCTCGGTGTTCCGGATGGTCTCGATGACCATGTCGGCGTCTTCGCGGGCGATTTCCGCGCCGAGCTCGTTGATCTTGCCCACGCCGTGGCCGCCGGTCTTTTTCTTGCCGATGACGATGCGCTGGCTGAAATTAGGCTTGATAGTGTGGAGACCGCTCAGGTCGGCGAGGTCGGTATTGACCGCGTAGGCGCCGGTAATGATGTTGAGTCCGCGCAGCCCGCGCGCCCTTTTATTGAGACGGGCGAATTCGTCGGCAATCCTGCCGCCGCATTGCCCGAAACCGACCACTACCAGCTTCATGATTCACCCTCTCAGGCTGTTTCCTAATTTTAAACAGTTCTATGCTGGAATGTCAATTTAGTAATATTACTTTTGAGTCCCCTGTCATTGCGAGCCATCCGCCGCAAGCGGAGGCGCGGCAATCTCACCCTTCCGATATTCCGGATATGATCGGTAATCCTGCCCTATTTCGTTTCTATTCCCCGTCATTGCGAGTATAGCGAAGCAACCCTTCTTCACCCCATCTCTTTATACTTTTCCCCTGTCAAGGGAAGGGATCAAAAAGAAAAGAGGGGTTTCACCCCTCTTGGACTCCCTTATTGGGTATTTCGTCCGCCTTTCGTAAAGGGGGAGCGAGGAGGATTTCTACCCTTTCACCCCGCTTGAATTCCCCTGCTTTTTGTCATTCCAGCGAAAGCTGGAATCCAGGGGCGGGGAAAATGGGAGGTTCGAGGATAACTTCTCCCTTGTTAAAGGGAGAATGAGAGGGTTTCTCGCCTACCTCTATCGCCCCTCTTAGTGCCTCCTCGCCTTAATAATCAGGGAGTGCGTCGGCGAGAGGGGGCGCCAGCCCCCTCTCAATTCTTATCCCCCTCTCCAAACTGGTTGCCCTTCCTCCTATAACCATCCCGACGAAAGTCGGGAACCATTTAACTTTTGGAGAGAGGGCAGGGGGTGAGGCCAGTCCGCTATAGGCTTGTCGTGGGCAGAACAATTTGAAAAGGGAGTGCGTCAGCGAGAGGGGGCGAAGCCCCCTCTCAAGTTTCCTCCCCCTCTCAAACAAAAGCTGAAACGGATTTCGGAATAATATCTGTTTGAGAGGGGGATAAGGGGGTGAGTATAACCATAAACACGACAAAATCCCCTTCCCTTTATCCCTTGAAACGCTATATACTTATACAGCTAACAGCTAAAAGCTAAAAGCTAACTTACCATAACTCTAATAACGAAAACCGCACTTTAAAAAACGAATACCCGGACTTTAAAGCTGGATTTACATAACTGGAAAAACGGATACCCCGCTTTTAAAGCTGAATTGACATAAATAGAAAAACGAATAACAGATACAAAATTGGCCGGTTTAGCTTCAAAATAAAAAATAAAAAACTAAAAAACGAATCGGTTCCCCCGGAACCCGTCGTCTTTCTATAGTACTTTCACCGCGATATATACCCCCAGGTCGCCCAGGCGGCAGCTGTAGCCC
>JBFYTX010000068.1:0-7684 GCA_041300345.1 Dehalococcoidales bacterium
CCTTGTCCGTCTCGATCGCCGCCTTGACCGACCCCTTGAGGTCGGCGAGGCGCCTCAGGTTGCGGTTGGCGATAGCGTTATATCGGTCGCGCTTTACCGACTGGCCGTAGGCCTCCTTGGCCTGGGCATAATTACCCAGCTCCATGTAAGCCCGGCCGAGCCGGTTGAACGCATCGACCTCCTCCGGAAAGCTGCCGATGATCTCCTTGTTGGCCTCGACGGCTTCCTGCCAGCGGGCCTGCATGGCCAGGTCGATGGCGTCCTTGCTGCGCTGCTGCTTGTATCTTAAAAGCTTTTCATCTTCACGCGTCATCGCTTTCCCCGATATATCTGAATTTTAAAATTATCCTATTCTACACCAGTGAGGTCAGTCATACAAGGGGGGTACCAGGTACCATTAACCCGTTTGACAAATAGCTCCGGCAGTAGATACAATCTAATGAGAGGCTTTTATAAATTTTAAAGGAGTTAACCCTAAAATGCAAGATAGCACCATGGTTGAGCAATCCAAGGTTAAGGACGTCCTGGATAAAGTGCGCCCCTACCTGGTGAGAGACGGCGGGAACGTGGAGCTGGTGGGAGTGGAGGGGGGCACCGTGAAAGTAAAGCTCGTCGGCGCCTGCGCCGGCTGCCCGATGTCCAAGATGACCCTGAAAAACGGCATCGAGAAAATCCTGAAGCAGGAGATCCCAGAAGTCAAAGAAGTAATCGCCGTCTAGCATTTTTAAAGGAACCGCAGGGTGAGAAGAACGGCAGGTTTTATTCTTATCGCTGCCGTTTTGTGTGTTTTCTTAGTCTCCGGCTGCTCCCATCCTGTCAGCCCGTGCGTGACGTCGACCCTCCCTCCTCCCACCTTGACTACCTCCGCAAGGCCTATTGAGATAATCTCCGCCACCGGCCCCTGGCCTTCCGAGGATGGTTTATACAATCCAGGTGGCCCGATAGTCGAAATTACTATAAAGAATGTCTCTAATGCACCCGTGATCCTACTGGAAGTAACTCTGGATACAGGCAGCGTTTCTTCGCAAAATCCGTATGTTTTTGATTTCGATGTTTGCCCCGCCAGGCCCCTTGATCCCGGCCAGAATCTCAGCGCCAGGCGTGTGCTGATCGGCGGCGGTTTCGGCGACCTTCCCCTTCCCGTGTCTATAACCGGCAGGCTTGAAGGCAACAAAGCCTTTTTTTACACAAGGTCGGTGGTAATAACGTCCCCGCCGGAATAACCGATCACGGTTGATATTTGACCTCAACCCCTTGGTCCCCCTCTCCGCCAGCGGAGAGGGGGAGATAAGAAAAGAGGGGATTCGCCCCTCTTGGACTTCCTTATCTGTAATCGGTTATTTGTTTTTAGTTGGTTATTGTATCTTGGGATTTCCTGTTTTTCTAGCCCTCTTTATCCAGCTCGAACGCTTTATGCAGCGCTTTCACCGCATCTCTGACCCGCGCTTCATCGATGATGCACGTTATCCTGATCTCGGATGTCGTGATACAGTGGATGTTGATATTCTCTTTGCTCAAAGTATCGAACATGCGGGCGGCATAGCCCGGCGCGTTCTGCATGCCGGTGCCGATGATGCTTATCTTGCCCAGTTTGTCGTCGCTGACACATTCCCGGGCGCCGATGTCCCGGGCGATCGGCCCGACGACCGCCATCGCTCCACTAAGCTGGCCGCGGGTCACGGTAAAGGTGAGGTCGGTGATATTCTTGATGCTGGCGTTCTGGACGATGGTATCGATGCTGATGCCCGCTTCCGCCAGGGGCACGAAAATGCCGGCGGCGATGCCGGGGTGGTCGGGAACACCGACCACAGTAATTTTGGCCACGTCGAGGTCGTGGGCGATGCCTCTTACTTTGTTGCGTATTTCCATAGACACCTCTTTGTGAATCAACGTGCCGGGGTTGTCATTAAAGCTGGACGCGACCAGGATGGGGACGTTATAAAGCTCGCCGAGCTCTATAGCGCGCGGGTGGATGGCTTTAAAGCCGTAGGTGACCATTTCCAGCATTTCTTCGTAGCTGATGTCTTTCAGCTTGCGGGCCTCGGGGAAGAGGCGGGGGTCGGTGGAGTAAATGCCGTCGACATCGGTGTACCTTTCGCATCTCTCGGCTTTCAGCGCGGCGGCCAACGCCACGGCGGTCGTGTCCGAGCCACCCCGCCCTAAAGTGGTGATGTCCAGGTCCTCGGTAATGCCCTGGAAGCCGGCGACGATGACGATGTTGCCCTTTTCCAGCTCCCTGACGATGCGGGCGGGGTCGATGCCGGTGATGCGGGCGCGACTGTACGAGTTGTCGGTGCGGATGCCGGCCTGGAAACCGCTGAGGCTGATGGCCGGGTGTCCCTGATTATGTAAAGCCATCGCCAGGAGCGTGCTGGCGACGACCTCTCCCGTCGAGAGCAGCACGTCGAGCTCGCGTTTGTCCGGGAACTCGTTGATCTGGTAGGCCAGCTTGATCAGGTCGTCGGTGGTATCGCCCATGGCGGACACGACCACGACCACCTGGTGGCCGGTATCGTGGGCGCTGACGATACGGCGGGCGACGTTCTTGATCTTAGCAGCGCCCGCCACCGAGGAGCCGCCGTATTTCTGGACGATCAAAGGCATATGGCCGTATCTCCGTATCTACTCATTTACTCATTTGCGCAATTGCGCAACCGTACTTGTTGTTACTATGATGACCGGGACTGGTAAGGCGGCCGATTTAAGCAAATTTGCCAGCTCTTCGGCTGAGGCTATGGTGAAGTTGCCGGAAATGGTGCCTATCCCGTCGAAGCTTGAGGAGTTGATTTTAGGCGCAGAGAGAAGCGTATTATCAAGGAATATTCCAAGGACATATTTCAGGTTGTAGAGTCCTCCCAGCGGGTCGTACAGCCGGGCGGCAATTTCGTCGAAGATAACGGTCCCCTGTGCGTTCCACTCGATATCGACCTGGGGTATGTTATTCGCGGGGCCGCCGAGGTTGGGTTGGACGTCTTCTAGAAGCGCGCCGGTAAGGGCCGTGCCGTCGTCGCCCCGGGAGACTATCCAAGAGGGGGTCTCGTTGTATTTTTGCAGCGTAGCATTGTCGACCACGTTGCCGTCAGCGTCGGCAAACTTGAGGCCGTTCGTCTCCATCGTTAAAAACACCACCGGCCCTCTGGTGCCGCTCGCGTCCGGTTCCGTATTCACGAATATGCGGTTACCCGTTTCTGCGGGATCAAAAAACCCGGTGACGTTGGCCGACAGGTAATCTTTAAGATAAATTAACGTTCCGGTCGAAGTGCGCTCCACCTCGCGGAACTCCAGGAAACCTATTGTTGTTAAAAGAGTATTAATAGCCTCGATATCTATATTCCCCGGTAGTTCTACCAGTAAACGATTCTCACCTTGTTGTTGAATAACTGGGTTAGATACTCCATATGCATAAATACGTTTAGAGATTACCTCTTTCAATTCTTCCATGATTGTTTCTTTACTATTATCAGAGGTATTAGATAAATCAGCCTCTAAGAGAATTTGAACCGTTGATTTATTTGGGAGGCCACAATTACAGAACAAGGCTGAAATCATAATCAGGACAATTATAAGATATGTGACACGAATTTTTCCTGATCTCATCATTTTAGTAATCATTTGCATAATTACACCGATGCGAATTTCTTGATTTTTCCCTAGAATAAGAGTTAAATAGCTGCTTCTCCCCATTTTTTACTCGTCAGAAGTTACAAAATCCGCCTATCAGTCGCCCCATTATTCTATACCCTTCCCCGATAAAAACGCCAGTACTTTTAGCTTCGGCCTCGGTGAACCTTTTAGCCCCGTTGGCTTTTACCCCTTTGCCCCATATCAGGAACGGAACGGGGTCGGGCGTATGGGTGCGGATGGTCACCGGGGTGGGGTGGTCCGGCATGACCAGCGCCCGCAGGCCGCCGCTATACTTCAATATCCGCCCCACGACCTCTCTATCGATTTTTTCGATGGCCTTAACCTTTTCCTCGACCGAGCCGCCGTGGCCGGCCTCGTCGGGCGCTTCGATGTGCACCACCACTAAATCGTGTTTTTTCAGGGCGTCCAAGGCGCCCGTTATCTGGGCGGCGTGATCGCTGTCAGCGCCGTCGGTGACGCCCCGAATATCAAGTATCTCCATGCTCGCCATTTTAGCCAGCCCGCGTAAAAGGTCTACCCCCGA
This sequence comes from Dehalococcoidales bacterium, assembly GCA_041300345.1. Classification (GTDB taxonomy): domain Bacteria; phylum Chloroflexota; class Dehalococcoidia; order Dehalococcoidales; family RBG-16-60-22; genus JBFYTX01. The sequence continues at coordinate 4,169 of JBFYTX010000068.1, forward strand.
GGTCAGCGCCGCGCTGAGGTCGTAGACCTGTTTGAACGACGGCATCGGCGGGAGCCGGCCGCTGCCCCAGAAAAGCCAGATATCTGTAGCCGGCAGGAGCCCGAGGCGCTTGCGCTCCAGATTAACGGGATGGTCTCTAAGGATAACTTCCGCGCGCTGCATCAGGCCACGCAGGAAGTCGCCGCCCTCGCCTTTCGGCAGGTATTTTTTTATCGGCTTCCCGGGGATATCGTGGGGTGGGGTGCAGATAGCCTTTATGGTCTCTACGTGGCTTTTGAGCTTTAATATGTGCCGGTAGCCTACGCCGGGGAAAAACTCCAGATCTTTGCTGCCTAATCTTTCGTTAAGCGTTTTTATGATTTCGGCGCCTTCCGGCGAAGAAATATGCCCGGCGGAGTAGTCGCGCATCCGGCGGCTTTCGATGTTCACTAAATTACAGCGGAACACTACTTCGTCCGCGCCGACCGTAATACCCATGCTGGCGGCTTCAATAGAAGCCCGGCCTTTATAGTAAATCCGCGGGTCGTAGCCCAGTACGGACATGCAGGCGCAGGCGCTGCTCGCCTCCATGGCGTCGGGAACGGTCCGCGCCAGGCCGCTTGAGCCCGCCGCCGCCATCCGGTCCAGGTTGGGAGTCGCCGCCAGCTCCAGGCAGGTCCGTCCTCCTTTGTCCGGGACGGGCAGGCCGGCCGCGCCGTCGATAATCAGCACGATGTACTTCATAAACTTACTCTTATGCGCATTTGCGCAATTGCTCACCTGCGCTGTTGAGCCCGAATAATAGCGGTCTTATGGTGATTATTGTAGGGACACGAAGGCGCTGTGTCAACGCAGCCTTGAAGGCCACTGGGGTTATTACCCGATTAGCTCGGATACGAGGACTACCGTATAGCCGTTATCATGCAGGTAAGACATCTGCGCGCTGAAATCGGCTAATGAGGTTGAGGTCTCTACGGGGCCGGTATCGGAGATAAAATGATAGACGAGGCCCACCACGGACGTGCGGCTGGCCTTGTCGAGATAGAGCTTAAAGGTATCCATGTCCTGGTTGGTGATCTGCCAGGCCTGGAGATGATACCTCGCCAGGGGGTCGGCCGTATTGAGGTCGTAAACGCCCTCGGCGGACCAGCCCGCCCGGGCGCAGGTATAACCGGCGTCGCGTGCATTTGCGATGCTTTTGTCGTCGTATTCGTAATAGGGGTAGGCCAGCGTGGCGACGTTGAAACCCATCTCCTCAAGCTCCTGCCTCGAGCCGCCGATCTCCGCCCGCAACTGTTCGTCGGTCAGCGCGCCCGCCAGGTGGGGATGGGTACGGGTGTGGGAAGCTATTTCCATGCCGTAATCAGCCAATGTCTTTAGCTCGCCGGCGTCCATGTATGCCATCAGTTCTTGGCCCGCGCCGACGCTCCCGGTAATGACGCTGAAGGTGGCCCTGAACCCGTATTGCAGGAGGACCGGCAGGGCCTCATCGTACTGGTTGACATAAGCATCGTCGAAATACAGGGCGACGAGCTTTGAGTCCGGGGAAAGAGCCGGCGGCGGCAGCGGCGTTATTTCCGGCGCGTTATCCGGGCAGCCCACCGATATCAACGCGAGCAGCAGGCAGATAACGAGCGCAATCTTGGCTTTCATAGGTCTATCTTCGCGTCTGTTTTTGTATGTCAACCCGGCATCTTCCGCGGCATCTCGGCGCCGATGCGGTGGGCGCTCGTCCACTTAAGATGCCGGCGGAAAATCACGTCTACCAGGCTCTTCATCATGATGAAATCGCACATCTGCTTGTAGCCCAGGATGAACAGCGGCGAATACAAGGCCAGCTTCCAGTCTTCGTTGTCCAGCTGCACGGCCAGCAGCGACAGCATGAACTGGAGCAGGCAGAAGAAGAGGAAGGTCGGCAGCAGCAGCAGCCCTTTCCCTTCCGCGATAACGCCCGCGGACGCGATGATGTTGATCAGCCCGGCCATCGGCAGGAAGGTCATGGAGATGACCATGAACGGGAAGGACAGCTTTTGCAGGAAGCCGTACCTGGAGTTGAGTGCCGCGTCGTGGTGCTTCCATAGCGTCTGGAAATTGCCCCGGTACCATCTTAGTCTCTGCCGGAACAGGTCGCCCAGTTTTTGCGGGGCTTCCGTGTAGGACACGGCCGAGTTGCTCGCCTGTACCACCTTGCCCGACTTCAGGGCTTTTATCGTGACGTCGAAGTCCTCGACCAGCGTGTCGGGGTCGTACAATCCGCCGCTCACCAGCGAGTCGCGCCGGTAGGCGCCCAGGGCGCCGGGCACGACCGTGACGCTCCCGAAGACGTCCAGCGCGCGCCGGAAGATATTGATACTGGCGATGTATTCCAGGGCCTGGCAGCGGGTCAGCCAGTTCTTGCGGTTGAGCACTTTAATGTTGCCCGCCACGGCGGCGACCTCGGGGTCGCGGAAAGGCTGGACGAGGTCGACCAGCGTGCCTTTGCACACCTGGCTGTCGGCGTCCACGATGACGATGATCTCGCCGCGGGCGAAGAGCGCGCCGTGGTTCAAAGCGGACGCCTTGCCGCCGTTGGGGCGGTGGATGACCTTGACGCCCCGTTGGCTGTAGCTTTGAGCTATCCGGTAAGTACGGTCGGTGGAGCCGTCGTCGATGACGATGATCTCCTTGTCCGGGTAGGTAGCTTCGAGGACGCTCTCTATCGTGCGGCCCAGTACCTTCTCCTCGTTGAAGGCCGGTATCAGGATGCTGATGGACGGATAGCACGGCGTCACGGACTGTCCGTCTTCGGTGAACTTGTGGTAGATGACCAGCGGCACCGTGATGAAGTTGAAATACAAGATGATGGTCAAGCTGACGATCAATATCCAGGCGAATAAAGAAAGCGCCCCCCAGAAATAAAGCGCGGCGGCGAAGACCACCGGCAGGACGATGAAGAGCGCGGACAGGCTCATCACCGGTATCCAGTACCCCAGCGCGCCGATGCGCTTTTTCTTCGCCCGGCTGGACAGCAGGTAATGGCCGATCATGAACAAAGCCAGGCCGGCGCCCACCGCGTAGGAAAGGTAGGACTGGCGCGAAGGCACCAGTACCAGGAACGCGGCAAAGAGCCCGATGATAATGACGGCGATGATGCCCGTCTTGACCATTTCTTTCATAACGTTACCGCCGTGGTATTAGCGCCTTACATCGGCGCGGACGCCGTTCTTCATGAACTGCCGGGAGAAATCCGCCAGGTCTTTAGCTTCCAGTATCTTGATGCGCTGGTAGTCGGCGAACTGCCGGTCTTCCTTGCCCAGCTTGGGGACGCTGATGATGACCTTGTCGCGTATGCCGACGTCGTAAGTGGCGGAGTCGAAGTTGGTGACGGCATTGGCGTTGCTGGCCGGATTTGCCTCGTCGGCGATGACGCAGGCCGCCAGGCTGTGGTTGACGATGCCGTCGTCCTTTTGCGCGTAAAAGTCGAGGACATGCTCGGCGCCGGAGCGGCCCTTGAGCCTGTATTTCTCCTCGACGCGGTAGCCTTTCTTCTCGAGGAAC
>JBFYTX010000074.1:0-4492 GCA_041300345.1 Dehalococcoidales bacterium
TCGTTTTGCAGTCTCATCTATCAAAGAGTTCAAAAGTATAGATGCAAATAGCATAATTGATTTCCTTAAGACGATACCCGAAGACAAATTTCCTGCCACCGCTCCAATAAACGAAAAGGAGTATTCACATGCGTAAAGAGTTAAGGCAACGTCTTGCCACAGAATACCGCTATGCTGCAACCAAAATGCAGGAAGTACCGCCAGAAAGAAAAATGTTTTACTTCAGTGTGCTATTTGGAGAGGCACAACGTGTCCTCAATTTTGAATGGGATAGAGATCTTGCACTCGTGTACATAGTTTCTCACCAGAGTCATGCACTGATTAGCGGTCAAGCCCATATGTTTGGTACATTGCTTCCTATTAAAGCATCGACCGTTTTTGATATGCTGATCCAAGCAACCTTTGATATCGCCGCGTATTACGAGAAAGAAGAAAATGAGATAGGCAAAGAAGAATTATATCAAATACTGGGGCGAATAGCCGAAATTACCTACGCTACTAACGGTAACGGCACTTATTTGTTCGAAAAAGGGACTATTGAGTTCTAGTATTCCATCGCACCTTCGTAACTTCCTGGGCGTCTCTTTCCTCCAATCCAACGTTAGTTTTGCCGCCCTGTCCTTAGTTCCTTACGATAGCCTTTTAAACTCCTTGAGATACTCTGACACTGAAATCATGTTTTTACACGTCTCCATGACTAAAGCAAACTATCGCTCAAGAATTTCAAATTTGAGCCCGAACTAACTTTCCCCTATTTTACTTGCCCAACACTCACAGGTATAATGATAGGAGTCTGTCTGTCATTAATCGGAGTCAGTCTATTTTATGAAACTCGGCATCGATATAGGGTCGGTAACGGCTAAAGCGGTGGTCTTTGACGAAACCGGCGATATCGTCCTGACGAAATACGTCCGCACCAAAGGCCAGCCGGTCGAAACGATCCTGGCGGTGCTGGAAGAAATACTAAAACAATACCCGCCGTCATCTTTTAAAGCGGCCGCCGCTACGGGAACCGGCGGGCAGCTGGTCTCAACTATCCTGGGCATACCGTTCATTAACGAGATCACCGCCCAGGCGGCCGGCACCGCCCGCTTTCATCCCGAGGCGCAAACGATACTGGAGATCGGCGGCGAGGACTCCAAGCTTGTTGTCCTTAAAAAAGAAGGCGCGGGCGGCATTCCTAAAGTGTCCGACTTCGCCATCAATGGCGTCTGCGCCGCCGGGACGGGGTCGTTCCTCGACCAGCAGGCTTCGCGGATGGGCATACCGATAGAACAGTTCGGCGAGGTAGCGATGAAATCCGCTCAGCCCCCGCGCGTGGCCGGCCGGTGCAGCGTCTTCGCCAAGAGCGACATGATCCACTTGCAACAGGTCGGCACGCCGGTACACGACATTGTGGCGGGGCTGTGCTTCGCCATGATACGCAACTTCAAGGGGCAGGTCATCCGGGGCAGAGACCTGGAGAAGCCCATCGCGTTCCAGGGCGGGGTGGCGGCCAACAAGGGCATACGCAGGGCGCTGCTGGAAGTGCTGGAGATTAAAGAGAGCGACCTCATCGTACCGGAACACTTCGCGGTGCTGGGGGCGGCGGGGGCGGCGCTGGCCGCCGCGGCGGGCTCGCTGCCCGGCGATACTTTAAAACGCCTGCGCGACTATATAGCACTGCGGGATTACAAGTTCATCACGCTCCCCTCTTTAAAAGGCGACGACTACCCGATAGAAATAGAGTCGGCAAAATGCGGCGCCAGAGAACCCGTGGACGCCTACATCGGCGTAGACATAGGGTCGATCAGCACCAACGTGGTGGTAATCGATAAAGATAATAACGTCCTGGCGCGGCGCTACCTGATGACGGCCAGCCGGCCGATAGAGGCGGTAAAACAGGGGCTCCTGGAGGTGGGGAAAGAGCTGGGGGACAGGGTCGTTATCAAAGGCACGGGGTCGACGGGTTCAGGGCGCTACATGACCGGCGAGTTCTTCGGGGCGGACGTCGTCCACAACGAGATTACCAGCCATGCCAGGGCCGCCTCGTTCGTCTGCCCCGAAGTGGACACGATATTCGAAATCGGCGGGCAGGACGCCAAATACATCAGCCTGCAGAACGGCACCATCATCGACTTCGCGATGAACAAGGTCTGCGCCGCCGGCACCGGTTCGTTCCTCGAAGAGCAGGCGGAAAAGCTCGGCATCAGCATTAAAGAGGAGTTCGGTAACCTGGGACTGGCGTCAAAGCGGCCGCTGGACCTGGGCGAGCGTTGCACGGTCTTCATGGAGAGCCAGCAGAACTACTACAAGCAGCGCGGCGCCAATAAACAGGACCTGGTGGCAGGGCTGGCCTATTCCGTGGTGAAAAACTACCTCACGAAAGTGGTTGAGGACCGGAAAATCGGCGAACACATCCTGTTCCAGGGCGGCACTGCCTTCAACCGGGCCGTCAAGGCGGCCTTCGAGGCAGTGCTGGGCAAGAAGATCACCGTGCCGCCGCAGCACGACATCCTGGGGGCCATCGGGGTGGCCATGCTGGCTAAAGAAGAGATCGAGAACAGCGGTAAAGAAACACGCTTCCGCGGCTTCGACCTGGCCAGCCGGAAATACGAGCTGTCGTCGTTCGAGTGCCAGAGCTGCTCCAACCGCTGCGAGATCCATAAGGTCGTTTTCGAGGGCGAAAAGCCGCTCTTTTACGGCTCGCGCTGCGGCAAGTGGGACAGCGCCGAAGCTAAAGAAAAGAGAAATGCGTCAAAGATACCGCGGCTGTTTGAGGAACGGGCGCAAAAGCTGCTTAATATCTATCCTAAAGATAAGCCGGACAACCCCAACGGCAAAACGGTAGGGATACCGCGCGTCCTTTTTTTCCACGAGCTCTACCCGCTCTGGAAGGCGTTTTTCACCGAGCTCGGGTTCCAGATAGCGCTTTCCGACCCCACCAACCGCCACATCATCAGGCAGGGCGTGGAGAACATCGTCGAAGAGCCGTGCCTGCCCATCAAGCTGGCGCACGGGCACGTCCTCAACCTGCTGGAAAAAGACCCCGACCTCATCTTCCTGCCCGTCCAGTGCACCATGGAAAAGCTTTCCGGGGACTTCCGCAAATCGTGGAACTGCCCGCTGACGCAGAGCCTGCCCTTCATCCTGCGCAGCTCCACACGCATCAACGAGGCCTTGACCGCGCCCGGGGGAAAGCAGCCGAAGATACTACAGCCGGTCGTCCACCCCGACCGCGGCCGGAACTGGCTAAAGCGCGTCCTCAGGAAATCGGCCGGAGACGCCGGAATCAGCGACAAAGCGCTGATAGACAAGGCGATAGATACGGGATTTAAAGCACTCGACGCATTTAACGACTGGCAGAACAAGCGCGGCGAGGAAATACTGGCGGGGATCAAGGCCGGAGAAAGGGCCATCGTCGTCATCGGCAGGGCTTATAACACCTACGACGAGGCCATAACACTCAATATTCCGGAAAAGCTGCGGGACATGAACGTGCTAGCGATACCGCTCGACTTCCTGCCGCTGGCTTCGGTCGCCGAAGAAGTCGCCAAGAGCCATCCCAACATGTACTGGAAGGCGGGGCAGAAGATACTCTGCGCCGGCAGAATTATCGCCAGGGACCCGCGGCTGTTCGGGCTTTATGTTACGAACTTTGCCTGCGGGCCGGACTCCTACCTGACGCGGTTCTTCAGCAAGGAGACCGAGGGCAAGCCCTTCCTGACCATAGAAATCGACGAGCATTCCGCCGACGCCGGCATCATCACGCGGTGCGAGGCGTTCATCGACACCATCCGCAATGCCAGGACGCACGGCACCAGCAAATACATGCCTCTGGTCAGCATCTCCTCCAACCACACCGGCCGGCGGCGCGTCTACATACCGTACATGATCGACCACGGTTATATACTCGCGGCCGCCATGAAGCACGGCGGCGTCGACGCCGAGCCGCTGCCGGAATCGGACCACCTGACGCTGGAAACCGGCCGCAAGTACACCACCGGCAAGGAGTGCTATCCCAGCATTATCACCACCGGGGACATCGTCAAGAAGACGATGGCGGCCGACTTCGACCCCGATAAAGCGGCCTTCTTCATGCCGGCGGCCAGCGGGCCCTGCCGCTTCGGGCAATATAACCGGCTGCACCGGCTGATACTGGACGAACTCGGGCTGCAGCAGGTGCCCATCCTCGTTTTCGACCAGACCGGCGGCTACCACAACGACATGGCCAACATGGGTAGAGGCTTCCGCCTCAATGCCTGGCGGGCCTTCACCATCCTGGACTCGATGCAGAAGATGACGCTGGAGGGCCGGCCGTACGAGGTCAATAAAGGCCAGACCGACGCCGTTTACAAAGAGTGGCTGGACAGGCTGATAAAGTCGACGGGGCAGGACGCGGACACCCTGAAGGCTTTCTCGCGCCGGGCCAGGGAAGAGTTCAATGCCGTCAAGACAGATAAAAGCTCGCGCAAGCCGCGCATCGGCATCGTGGGCGAGATATTCGTCAGGA
>JBFYTX010000093.1:0-4027 GCA_041300345.1 Dehalococcoidales bacterium
CTACGAGATTTTTAACCGGGATTTATATACCTGCCAGTATTGCGGAGAACAAAGCCGCCACCTCACCCTCGACCATGTCATACCGCGCTTCCGCGGCGGCCAGCATACCTGGGAAAATGTCGTCAGCGCCTGCGTCGACTGTAACCGGCGCAAGGCCGGCCGGACCCCGGCTGAAGCCAATATGAAACTTCACAAGACACCCCGCCGCCCCACCGGAGGCCCCTTCTTCGCCATCCCCTACCACTACCTCAACATGCGCGACGAGTGGCAGAAATACCTGCCGCGCTAGATGTTCCTCAGTAGGATATTTCGTTAAGAGGCAACTCTACCGTGGCCTCGGTATCGAGTCTGACGTTGACCGATTCTTTCAGGGGGTTGTTGCCGACCACTACTGCCTCGCCCATCTTCGTCGATACCCTCTGCCCTATCCTGGGCATCTTCTCTTTCATCGCCCGGTACTGCTCCCCTTCATAAGAAAGGCAGCACATCAGCCGGCCGCAGGCCCCGGAAATCTTCATCGGGTTGAGCGGCAGGTCCTGTTCCTTGGCCATCTTGATCGATACCGGCGAGAATTCCGTCAGAAAACTGGCGCAGCAGAGTTCCCGGCCGCACCGGCCGTAGCTTCCCAGCAGCTTGGCCTCGTCCCGGCTCCCCACCTGCCTCAGCTCCACCCGCACTTTAAATTTCCCCGATAGCCTCCGCACCAGCTCCCGGAAATCCACCCGTTCCTCGGCGCTGAACAGGAAGGTCAGCCGGCTGCTGTCCAGGTTGTACTCGGCGGTGAGCAGCTTCATGGGCAGGTTCAGCTCGGTGATTATTTTCCCGCATTCGATTAGCGCCTCTTCGGCCTTGCCTTCGAGCTCCTTGTCCTTGGCGATGTCCTCCGGCTCGGCTTTGCGCACCACCGGGCTCAGCGTTTCCCCGGTCCCGCCGTCTTTTACCTGCCCCGGCGCGATGACCACGTGCCCCAGCTCCAGCCCCCGCGTCGTCTTCACCACCGCGTAGTCGCCGGGCGCCAGCGCGATGTCCCCGGCGTCGAATGAGTATATCTTGCCCGCCCTGTTAAAACGTATCCCCGTGACGTTAGCCATTCTTTGCCCCCCCTCCCTTTGTTGGAATATCGAGCATCATGACCTCGAGCGCCAGCCTCGTGTTGACGTTCTGCTTTAGCATTTCCGCCGTCCGCCTGATGCTTTCGATGCAGTCTTTTATCTGGGTTATCCGGTAACCGCCGGCCGTCGCTGCCAGCTCCTGCCTGCGGTCGATGTTGGTGACCGTTGCCTCGCTGCCGAGTTTTATCAGCAGCAGGTCCCGCCAGTAGTCGAGCCACCTGTCCAGCGTCTCGTAGACCGCCCCCCGGTCTTTACTGAAACCGTTGGCGAGCTTATCGATGTACTCGAACCGCCCTTCGAGGTCGCCGTCGATTGCCCCGGCTATCTGTACTATTTCTTCGTTGCGGTTCTGTAATGTGCTTTCGTCTTGGGCCGCCGCCAGCGCCCAGCCCGGGCAGCCGTGGGAAAGCCCCGCCAGCAGCCTGGCGCGCTCCGGCTCTATTTTACTGTTTGCCACCAGCGCCTCGACCTCTTCCCTTATGGGCAGAGGCGTCAGCTCCAGCCGCTGGCAGCGCGATACCACCGTGGGCAGCAGCAGCCGGTCGTTGGTCGTCAGTAAAATAAAGGTGACCCTGGCTTCGGGCTCTTCGAGCGTCTTGAGCAGGCAATTGGCGGCATCGGGAGAAAGCAGTTCCGCCCCGTCGATGATGAACACTTTATGCTTTCCCTCGAACGGTGGCAGGCTCGCCATGTGCAGGACGTCTTTTACCTGCTCGATCGTGATAAGCTTGAATTCGGTGTCATTTTGTTTCTGTAGCAGGCCGATGACCTGGACGTCGGCATTCCTGCCCGCGGCTATTTTTTGGCAGGCGTTGCATTCCAGGCAGGGTTTTTCTTCTGATGCTTCGCAGTTGAGCGCCTGTGCCAGCTTTATCGCCAGTGTCATCTTGCCCACGTGCGCCGGCCCCGCCAGCAGGTAGGCGTGCGCCAGCCGGCCCGCTTTAAGGCTTTGCTGTAAAAGAGAGACCGCCCGCCTCTGCCCGATTAGCTGCCACATCAACGTTAAAAACCAAAATACAAGATACAAGTTCCAAAAGTTTGGCTATTGAGATTTGGATATTGTTTGGTCATCGTATCTTGGTTATTGGTTATTCCCCTTTTCGTATTTCGTGCTTATTCATCCCTTCGGGTCAGGTCTTCCAGCGTTTCGCGCCGCCGGACCAGCCGCGCCTCGCCGTCCCTGACGAAGACGATAGCCGGCCGGAGCATCGAGTTATAGTTGCTCTGCATCGGTATCGCGTAAGCGCCACTGCCGGACATCGCCAGGATATCGCCCGTTGCCAGTCTGGGCAGTTCGACTTCGTCCGCCAGGATGTCGCCGGATTCGCAAAGTTTCCCGGTGATGCGGTATTTGTCGGTATTCTTCTCGGAGGCCCGGTTAGCGACGACCGCTTCCTGCCGGGCGTAATCGCCGTACATCGCATAGCGGATGTTGTCGCTGATGCCGCCGTCCACCGAGACATAGGTGCGGATGCCCGGGATTTCCTTGATGACCCCGATGGTATATAGCGTGATGCCGGCCCTGGCGACGATTCTGCGCCCCGGTTCGAGGATGAGCCGCGGCGGATTAAGATTTAGCTCGCCGCACTTGCTTTTCAGATACGCCGTGATTGCTTCGGCAAAATAGGTAAAGGGCGGGGGCACTTTGTCCAGCGTGTACTGCACCCCGATCCCTCCCCCGATGCTCATCGTCCGCATCTCGTAGCCGTGTCTTTTCTTGATTTCTGCGGCGTAAGCCAGCACGGCATCCATCGCCCCCAGGTAAGGGTCGGCTTCGAACAGGCCGGAGCCGATGTGGAAATGGAAGCCGTCAAAGTCCAGGTTGGGGGCGGCTAAAGCCGTCTTTACTGCTTCGTCCCAGTCGGCCCTGGGCAGGCCGAACTTGGAGTCGGCGATGCCGGTCGTGTTGTACTTGTGCGTGTGCGGGTCGACGCCGGGATTCAGGCGCAGCAGGATACTCACCTTTTTCTTGCCGGCTATCCTGATTAGCATGTTGAGCTCGGGCAGGTTGTCCACCACGATGTGCCCGATGCCTTCATTCACGGCTAATTCAAGCTCCTCGACCGACTTGTTATTGCCGGGGAAGTGGATCCGCTTGGCCGGGAAACCCGTCGCCCGCGCGTAAGCCAGCTCGCCGCTCGTTACTACGTCCAGGTCCAGCTCCTCTTCTTCCGCCAGCTTGAACATGGCCCTGGCTGTGAACGCTTTGGGCGAATAAGCGATGGTCGTGTTCGGGTAGCGCTTGCCGAACTCCGTTTTATACTCGCGGCATCGACTGCGGATATCTGCCTCGTCGAAGACGTACAGCGGCGTCCCGTATTCTTTAGCGAGCTCTATCGTATCGCACCCGCCGATGACCAGGTGGTCTTTATCATTGATTCCGGCCGTCTGCGGGAATACCTCCAGCCTGGTCACTTTAGTCTTGGTGGTCATTCGTGTCACCTCTTCACCTTTATGTTACCAGCGCCTACCTTCCAAGTCAATGAACTTGGTCGGTCTGGGTCCAGCCGGTTTAGCTTTGCTCACCCCTCTTAGCCCATTTAAAATCTATCCCCCTGTATCCCCCTCTCCAAACAACAATATCAGCGAAGATATAGAAAGCCATAGTTTGGAGAGGGGGCAGGGGGTGAGGTTTTTAACAGAACAGTACCAATCACAATATCATAATTCTCTTGTCCCGTGTCTGTTATCAGTGTAAAATGGAAAGAGCGCCGGTAGTGGCGGCGCATGCTTTCCCCCCTTTTTTTCCCGATGAACAATAACCTCGATCAGTTCCGCGATAAAGCTGGCGACCCCGGCCCTGTTGGGGACAGGCCGGGCGGTATTTCCGGCTGGTCGCGGAGGGCCTTCGTCTCTTTTAAAAGCCCCGTTTACCGCCTCTATTACTTCTCCATGGTCGGCCACTGGTCGTCCAT
>JBFYTX010000094.1:0-5889 GCA_041300345.1 Dehalococcoidales bacterium
CGATAACCTCTCCCCCTTCAAACAAGGAATATTTCGAACAAAAATAATAAAACTGTTTGAGAGAGGGAATAAAGGAGGGTGAGAATAATAATTCAACCGAATAACAACCGAATTACATAGATCCGGCCACGAACCAAATGTCATTATTTTGTAACTATTTTAAGTCATTTTTTGTAACTATTCTACCTCTCCAGACTTAAAATCATAACGATAAAAGGTCCAAGGAGGAAAGGCAGATGAACATCGCGGTGAGCCGGGCAAGGATGAAATGGTGGCACTGGACGATGCTGGTAGCGGGGTCGGTAATGATCATCGGCGGGATTATCGGCATGATCATAATATAAAAACAATAACCTCAAGCAAAATAAGAAAAAGGGGGCGAAGTGGGCATATTATTACTCATCGGCATAATCCTGCTGGTCCTGTGGCTATTCGGTTTTTTGCTCTTCAGCCTGAACGCCCTGATACACATCGCGCTGGTACTGGCATTGATCTTCATTATCTTCTGGCTGCTGAAGTCCATTTTCAAGCTATTCTGACACCCCGGAACTAAAGCGGCGAGGCGAATGTAAAATCGTCAACCGGCTTCATAAACTTAATAATCCAGTATTAACTCTTTTCGTGTTGCGTTGACATCTTACCTCACATCGCATATAATGGAAGTAAGGTCTTTGGAGTGAAAATGGCCGGTAAAAACTATTACGATCTACTCGGGTTAAAAAAGAGCGCCAGCGATAAAGAGATAAAGCAGGCTTACCGCCGGCTGGCGCGCCAGCTACACCCGGACGTCAACCCCGGCAACAAGACCGCCGAGGCCAAGTTCAAGGAAATCAACGCCGCGTACGAGGTCCTCTCCGATACAACCAAGAGGCAGAAGTACGACAAATATGGCGATAAATGGCAGTACGCCGACCAGATGGAGCAGGCGGAGCGCGAGCAGGCACAGTACCAGGGGTTCCAGGGGTTTTCGCCGGGCGGCGGCAGCTACCGGTACAGCGGGAATGTCGAAGACATGGACGGCATCTTCGAGGAGCTGTTCGGGGGGCGGGGGCGCGGCGCCGGGCGCCGGGCCCAGCCGCAGCGCGGGCAGGACATGGAGACGACCGCCGAGGTAACGCTCGAGGAAGCGTACGCCGGCACACAGCGCACCATCAGCCTCCAGGTAGAAGAGCCCTGCGCGGCCTGCAAAGGGACAGGGAGGATACAGAACCTCCCCTGCTCGGTATGCCGCGGCGCGGGTGTAGTAGCCAATATTAAACGAATCGAGGTAAAGATCCCGGCCGGCGTGACTACGGGGTCGAGGGTGCGCGTCGCCGGCAAGGGACAGCCGGGATACGGCGGCGGCAGCGGTGACCTCTATTTGAATATCACGGTCAGGCCCCACGCGACCATCGAACGACAGGGCGACGACCTGCACGTCAGCGTGCCGGTACCCCTGACGGTGGCGGCGCTGGGAGGAGAGGTACAGGTACCGACGCCCAAGGGCAAGCTGGCGTTAAAAATACCGGCGGAGACGCAGAACGGACGCGTCTTCCGGCTGGCCGGACAGGGCATGCCCCATTTAGGCAGACCCACCAAAGGCGACCTGCTGGCTAAAGTCAACGTCGTCCTGCCGACCGGATTGACCGAAAAAGAAAGAGAGCTTTTCAGGCAGCTCGGCGAAATCAGGGGAAATAACCAATAACCAGGACACCAATAAACAAACAGTCGAGACGTACCGACACTTATTTATAATGTACGAACCGAGGTGACCATGGAAAAAGACAAATATAACGGCGAGCCCCGATACGTGATCAGCGTGGCGGCCAGGATACTGGAAATACATACCCACACCCTGCGTTACTATGAAAAGGTCGGGATAATAGAGCCGCACCGCTCGCAGGGGAACATCAGATTGTACTCCGACCGGGACATCGCCCTGCTCAAAAGGGTAAAGTCGCTGGTGGACGACATGGGGGTAAACCTGCCGGGGGTGGAGGTAATCCTGCGCATGGTGCAGCACATGGGGGAGCTCCAGAACGAGCTGGAAGAAGCGCAGCAGGAAATAGAAAAACTACGCGGAAGGGAATAAAGATGAGACAGGAAAGATTCACGGAACAGGCGCAGGAAGCGTTACAGGCGTCCCAGCAGCTGGCCATGCAGTTCAAGCACAGCCAGTGGGATGTGGAGCATATCCTGCTGGCCCTTTTAGTACAGCGCCAGGGGCTGGTGGGTGAGATATTAAAAGAGATAAACGTCGACGCGGACGGGGTGAGGGACCGGGTGGAGGAAGCGCTGGAAAAGACGCCTAAAGTGTCCTACCAGACGGGGCAGATCTACGCCACGCCGCGCATCGCGATGCTGATGCAAAAAGCCGAGGCGGAAGCGCGACGACTCAAGGACGAGTTCATCAGCACCGAGCACCTGCTCATCGCGATGGTCGCCGAGAGTAAAGGCGAGGCCGCCCAGATACTCCACGGGGCCGGCGTCACCCAGGAAAAGATCTACACCGCCTTGCAAAAGCTCAGGGGGAGCCGACGCGTCAATGATACCCGAGCCGAAAGCAAATACCGCTCGCTGCAAAAGTACGGGCGGGACCTCACCCAGATGGCCAAGGACGGCAAGCTCGACCCGGTCATCGGGCGCGAGAAGGAAATCAAGCGGGTCATGCAGATACTGACCCGCCGCACGAAAAATAACCCGGTCATCGTGGGCGAAGCGGGCGTGGGCAAGACGGCCATCGCCGAAGGGCTGGCCCAGAAGATCGCCGACGACGACGTCCCCGACTCGCTCAAAGGCCGCAAAGTGGTCGCCCTGGACATGGGCGCGCTGGTGGCCGGCAGCAAGTTCCGGGGGGAGTTCGAGGAGAGGCTCAAGGCAGTCATGGACGAGGTCAAAGAATCCAAGAAAGAAGTGATCCTGTTCATCGACGAGATACATACGGTCGTGGGGGCGGGCGCCGCTGAAGGCTCGATCGACGCCAGCAACATGCTCAAGCCGGCGCTGGCGCACGGGGAGCTGCAGTGCGTGGGTGCGACGACCCTCGACGAATACAGAAAGCACATCGAGAAAGACAAAGCACTGGAAAGGCGTTTCCAGCCGGTGTTCATCGAAGAGCCGAGCATCGAAGACACTATCGAGATATTAAAGGGCCTGAGGCCGAGGTATGAGGCGCACCACAAGATAAAGATCACCGACGAGGCGCTCGACGCGGCGGCCCGGCTCAGCCAGAGATACATCGCCGACCGGCACCTGCCGGACAAGGCCATCGACCTGATAGACGAGGCCGCCAGCAAGCTGCGCATCGACACCGAAAGCGCCACGCCGGAAGAAAAAGAGCTGGAGCAGCGCATCAAGCAACTGGCCAACGAGGAAGAAGCGGCCACGCAGCGGCAGGACTACGAGGGGGCGGCCAAGCTCAAAGCGGACCGACTCAAGCTGGAGCCGGAGTATAAGGAAGCCAAGAGCGAACGGCTGAAAAAAGAAAAAATCAGCGAAGAAGTAAACGCGGAGCATATCGCCCAGCTGGTATCCAACTGGACGGGCATCCCCGTCACCCAGATGGTGGAGGGGGAAAAAGAGAAGTTCATCCACATGGAGGAACGCATCCACGAGCGCCTGATCGACCAGGAGGAGGCGGTGGCGGCGGTATCCGAGGCCATCAGGAGAAGCCGGGCCGGCCTGACCGACCCCAAGCGGCCCATCGGGAGCTTCCTGTTCCTGGGGCCGACGGGGGTGGGCAAGACAGAGATGGTGCGCACGCTGGCCTGGTTCATGTTCGGGGACGAAAATGCCATGATCAGGCTGGACATGTCAGAATACCAGGAAGAGCATACCACGGCACGGCTTGTCGGAGCGCCGCCGGGGTACGTCGGCTACGACGAGGGGGGACAGCTTACCGAGGCCATACGCCGCCGGCCGTACAGCATCATCCTACTGGACGAAATCGAGAAGGCGCACCCTAAAGTATTCAACACCCTGCTCCAGATCATGGACGACGGCCGCCTGACGGACGGCCACGGGCGGACGGTGAACTTTAAAAACACCGTGGTCATCATGACGTCTAACGCGGGCGCGGAAGTCATCAAGCGGGAGAGCCAGCTCGGTTTCGCGACGCGGCGGGAAACGGCGGCGACGCAGAACGACCGGTACGAGAGCATGAAGAAAAAGGTCACCGAAGAGGTGAAAAAGCTCTTCCGGCCGGAGTTCCTGAACCGGCTGGATGACGTGATCGTGTTCCACGAGCTCAGCGAGGAGCAACTCAAGGGGATAGTCGACCTGATGCTGAAAGACCTGCAAAATAGGCTCAGCGAGCACCAGGTCACGATAGAGCTGACGGCGAAAGCCAAGGCCTGGCTGGCCAAAGAGGGGTACGACCCGGTGTTCGGGGCGCGGCCGCTGCGGCGGGTCATCGAGCGCACGATAGAGAACCCACTGTCCAGCCAGCTCCTGCGGGGCGAGCTGAGGGAAGGCGACACCGTGAAGATAGACATCGACAAGGAAGGGAAGCTGGTCTTTAAGAGCAAGGCGGCGGTCAAAGTCGCCGCCTGATAATAATGCTACCAGGCGAAAAGGGAGGGCCGTAAAGTCCTCCCTTTTTTTTACTAAACTCACCCCCTGACCCCCTCTCCTGTCCGCAGGAGAGGGGGAAAATACAGAAGAGGGGTCCTGACCCCTCTTAGACCCCCCCGGATAGATGTGACAAAGGGGGAGAAAATTGGAGAGGAGGCTTTGCCACCTCTCTCTTGTACTCCCCTCTCCAGCCGGACAAAACTCCGCATGAGAGACTGTTGTAGGCTGGAGAGGGGCAAGGGGTGAGGCAATTACCTAAGAACAGAAGCGAAGAGTATCTTTCTTTACTAAAGCTTTGTTAACGGCCTGAGCCAGGCCTGACCGTAATTATCGGGGTTGTGGTGCTGATAGCAGGGGAGGTCGTCGAGCCAGGTATAGCCGTGTTTGGCGGGCTCCCAGCCGGCGATGAACTTACCCAGGGCCTCATGCACCGCCATCTCCTGGGCAGCTAAGTCGTAGGGCGGGTGGTGGAACACGGCATAAGGAGTGTCCGGTACGTCCAGACAGTCCATACCCTCCGGAATCTTACCGGCATAACCGGGCGGGACTTCGACGCCGTACATATAGCCGCGCCGGCCGTCCCGGTAAAGCCAGGCGCCGACGATGCCGTTAAAGCTCTTGATGCTGGAAAGGACGCCGTCAACCTCATCACAGCGGTCGCGGTCGAATTTCTGCTCGTCCTTCTTCCAGAAATCCATGTAGCCGTCGGCGTCCATATGGCGCACGCCGATGAACTTGTGGGCAGGAACGACCTGAATGCTTACCCTGACATTTTTACTCAAATCCTGTTTCATGTTCTTCTCCATTAATCCCAAGTAGTAAGGGTTGAAGACGTTGCGTTTGACGAGGAGGGGCAAAGGTCCGGGCATTTTCCGGTATTCATTAGGCGCCATGCCGTAGGCCCGTTTGAACGAGCGGGTGAAGGCCTCCTGCGAAGAAAAGCCGTACTTCACCGCGATATCGATGATGCGCTCACCGGTATCCCGCAAATCGATAACGGCGGAGCTGACTTTACGCAGCCGGATATAGTTACGCAGTGATATCCCTGCGTACTTATGAAACTGACGGGTGCAATAGAAAGGCGAGTAGTTCAAACACCCGGCCAGCATCTCCAGCGTCAAAGGCCCGGTCAGGTTCTCCTCCACACAGTCGAGCATCTTCTGCACGCTCATGTTCCACTCAAACACCTGTCTCACCTCCCTTCCGTCAAAATTATAGGAGAAAAGAGAGCCCCGTTTTTGATTTGAGTTGCCAAGGTCAAGATAAAGCGAGCGGGCCAGCCTAATTATACGCCAAACACAGCCGCATGGTAGACGAGGGCAATTTCGGCGTGTATAA
>JBFYTX010000009.1:0-6316 GCA_041300345.1 Dehalococcoidales bacterium
CACTGCGCGCTATCTACCAGTACCGCGATGCCATCGACCCGGCAGCGTAGATGGCTAAGATATAAAAAATCGGAGTTCAAGTCCTGACCTCGAACGATCTGGCTTATCCGCGCCGCCTCAAAGAGATCTACGACTTCCCCCCCGTGCTTTACGTCCGCGGCGCCCTCAAGCCTGAGGACGAGTGGTCCCTGGCCGTGGTCGGTACCCGCCGTGCCACCGTCTACGGCAAGCAAGTCACCGGGGAGATCACCGCCGACCTCGCCCGCAGCAAGATAACGATTGTCAGCGGCCTGGCAAAGGGTATCGATACTATCGCCCACCGCGCCGCGCTGGACGCCGGCGGCCGGACCATCGCCGTCTTCGCCTGCGGCCTGGATATAATTTATCCCTCGGAAAACGAACGACTGGCTCATGATATCGAAGCCAACGGGGCGCTCATCAGCGAGTATGCCCTCGGCACCCGTCCCCGCGCCGAGAACTTCCCCCGCCGCAACCGCATCCTCAGCGGCCTCAGCCTGGGCACGCTGGTGACCGAGGCCGGCGAGGACAGCGGGGCGATGATTACCGCCCTCAGGGCGCTGGAGCAGAACCGCGAGGTCTTCGCCATCCCCGGCAGTATCCTGTCGCCGGCCAGCCGCGGCGCCAACCGCCTCATTCAGGAGGGCGCCAAACTGGTGCGGGAATATGTCGATATCCTGGAAGAGTTGAACCTGATGACCGTTGAAAGGCAGATCGAGATGCGGGAAGTCCTCCCCGAATCGGAGAACGAGGCGGTCCTTTTGAAGCAGCTTTCCGCCGAGCCTTCCCATATCGACGAGGTCTGCCGCCGCAGTGGCCTGCCCGCGTCCACGGTCAGCGGCACCCTGGCGATGATGGAGCTCAAGGGGCTGGTCAAGCAGGTGGGCACAATGAACTATGTTTTAGCTAGAGAGTTGCGGCAGGAATACCGCGTGAGAGTTGAATAATACTATGAGCAGGAAGCTAGTTATCGTGGAATCGCCGGCCAAGACGAAAACGCTTGGCAAGATACTGGGGAAAGCATATACCATCAGGGCTTCGCTCGGCCATGTCCGCGACCTGCCCAGGGGCCAGATGGGCGTGGATGTGGCTAATGCCTTCGCCCCTAAATATGTGGTACCCCGCGTCAAGACGAAGCTGGTCAATGAGCTCAAGCAGGCGGCGCTGGAAGCCTCCGAGGTCTATCTCGCTACCGACCCCGACCGCGAGGGCGAAGCCATTGCCTGGCACCTGGCGGAGGTGACCCGTAACGATCATAAGCCTTACCATCGCGTCGTCTTCCGTGAGATCACCGAGGAAGCGGTCAAAGAAGCCTTTCAGAAGCCCCGCGATATCGATATGCAGCTCGTGAACGCCCAGCAGGCACGGCGTATCCTCGACCGGCTTGTCGGCTATAATATCAGCCCCTTACTCTGGAGCAAGATCAGAAAACGCCTCTCCGCCGGCCGCGTGCAGTCGGTCGCCGTCAGGATCATCGTCGACCGCGAGCGTGAGATCCAGGCCTTCAAAGCTGAAGAGTACTGGGTCATCGAAGTCGAGCTGTCTAAGAAAAACGAGCAACCATCTTTCCGGGCGACCCTTCTTGGATTGGTCGGCGGCAAGAAGCTCGATATCCACACGCAGGCAGAGTCGGACAGGGTCAAAGCCGCTCTGGAGCACGCCGCCTATGACGTCCTCAAGGTCGCTACCAGGAAAGCGACCCGGCAGCCGGCCCCCCCCTTCACCACCAGCACCCTCCAGCAGGAGGCCTGGCGGAAGCTGCGTTTCAGCGCCAAGCAGACCATGGCCCTGGCCCAGCAGCTTTATGAGGGCCTGCCGGTCGGCGATGAGGGTAACGTCGGTCTGATAACCTATATGCGTACTGATTCCACCCGTGTCGCCCAGTCGGCGATTAGTGAGACCGTGGCTTTCGTCCGCGAAAAATTCGGCGCCGAATTCCTCCCGCCGCGTCCCCGCGCTTTTACGGCGCGGAGCCGGGGCGCCCAGGAAGCCCACGAAGCCATCCGCCCCACTCGCACCCACCGCGAGCCGGCGATAATAAAAAAATTTCTGAACAACAACCAGTTCCGGCTTTACGACCTCATCTGGAAACGGATGGTCGCCAGCCAGATGGCCGCGGCGCTTTTCGATAACACCACCGTGGACGTTGAAGGTAAAGACCACGACAATTACCTGCTCCGTTCCGCCGCCTCGGTCAATACCTTCCCCGGTTTCATGACCCTCTACAGCGAAGGCCGTGACGAAGCTGAGGACGAAGGCAAGGTTTCCCTGCCGGAGCTGGCCCGGGGCGACGAACTGAAGCTGCTTGGCATTTTCCCTGACCAGCGCTTTACCCAGCCGCCGCCCCGCTATACCGAGGCTACCCTGGTCAAGACCATGGAGCAGTTCGGCATCGGGCGGCCCAGCACCTACGCCCCCACCATCGCCACCATCCAGGAGCGCGATTACGTTACCAGGGTCAAGGGGGTCTTCCAGCCGACCGAGCTCGGCTTCGCCACCAACGATCTTCTGGTGCAGCATTTTCCGGACATCATTAATATCAAGTTTACCGCTGACATGGAAAATGAGCTCGATGATATCGCCTGCTCGAAGCGTAAGTGGCCGGATGTTATCCAGGATTTCTATGTGCCCTTCGAGAAAGACCTGCAGAGCGCCGTCAAGACCGCCGAGAAGGTGAAGCTTGCCGAAGAGCCTACCGGCGAAGCCTGTCCCCGGTGCGGCAAGCCCCTGCTGGTCAAGACGGGGAGATTTGGGAAGTTCATCGCCTGCAGCGGCTATCCCGACTGCAAGTTCACGCAATCGTTCCAGGTAAAGACCGGGGCTAAATGCCCCGAGTGCGGTAAAGATCTTATCCAGCGGATAAGCAAGAAAAAACGCACCTTCTACGGCTGTGCCGGCTACCCGGACTGCAAGTTTATCACCGGCTTTAGGCCGCTGCCGCAGCCCTGTCCCCGGTGCGGTAAGCTATTGACTCAGCACGGCAAACAGGCCTGGTGCGTTAAATGCGATTATAAAGGGAAAATAGAAGAGGCGAAGGAAGAAGCCGCTAAGGTCGTCTGATGCAGGAAGTCTACAATAAATACGTCGACTACCTTGAAGCGGAGAGAAACGTCTCCGCCTACACGGTGCGTAACTATACCGGCGACCTCCTGGAGTTCTTCGCCTTTGTCCGCGATAGTGGGATTGACACTTTAAAAAACGTCACCAAGCTGACCTTGCGTAGCTACCTGGCTTACCTCATGGAAAAAAGCTACGCCAAGTCCAGCATCGCCCGTAAGCTCTCCGCGATCAGGTCGTTTTACCGTTATCTGGTGCGCGAGGAATTGCTTAAGACGAACCCGGCTGCGACTACAGTCTCGCCCAGACTCGACAGGCGCCTGCCGGCTTTCCTTACCGTCGAGGACGCTAAACGACTGGTGGAGTCTCCGGATCTGGCACAGCCCCAGGGGCAGCGCGACCGCGCTTTGCTGGAGCTGCTTTACGCCTCCGGCCTGCGGGTCAGCGAGCTGGTGAACATGAATGTCGAGCAGCTGAACCTGGCCGCCAACGAGATCAGGGTCTGGGGGAAGGGGGCTAAAGAGAGGGTCGTCCTGATTGGCGAGCCGGCGGCGCAAGCATTGAACGCCTACATTGAAAAAGGACGGCGGGAGTTGCTGGGTGGTAAAAAAAACACCGCCCTCTTCGTTAGCCGCTATGGCGGCCGACTCCCCGCCCGGACGGTCCAGAAAATCCTGACCAAATACTCGCGGAGCATCGATAAAAAAGTCCATCCCCACGTACTGCGCCATACCTTCGCCACGCATCTGCTTGACGGCGGGGCCGACCTTAAAGTGGTTCAGGAATTGCTTGGCCACGCCGACCTTTCCTCGACACAGATTTATACTCACGTTACCCAGGGCCGCGCCCGCAAGATCTACCTTGCCGCCCATCCTCTGGCGGGGGGAGAAACGGGAAACCATGAATAACCGGGTCCAGAAGCTGCGGAAAAATTTCGCCGCTCAAGAAATCGATGCTGTGTTCGTAACGCAATCGATTAATCGCCGCTATCTATCCGGCTTCGACGGCTCGGCGGGATTTCTGGTCATTACCCGGAAAAAGGCCGTGCTGGCCACCGATTTCCGCTATACTGAGCAGGCCGTCGCCGAAGCGCCCGATTTTGAAATACTGCGTATCGCTAATAATATCGCCGACTGGTTTCCCGGCTTGATCGGTGAAATGGGCATCAAGAGTCTCGCCTTCGAAGCCGGCGATATTACTTTCCAGTTTCACCGTCAGCTGAATGACGCGCTGAGAAAGAAAAAACTGGCGGTAAAGCTTGTCCCCGTCAACGGACTGATCGAAGGCGTACGGGCGGTAAAAGAGCCGGGGGAAATCGGGCTGCTTAAGAGGTCGGCTGCGATAACCGACGCCGCATATGAGAGTGTGGTCAGGGGTATAAAACCGGGTATGACGGAAAAACAGGTCGCCTGGGCGCTGGAGAGATCGTTACGGGAAAATGGCAGCCAGTCGCTCCCGTTCGAGATTATCGTCGCGTCCGGGCCGCGGGCAGCCCTCCCTCATGCCAAGCCGACCGAACGCGTCATTGAAGACGGTGATCCCGTGGTTATCGACATGGGCGCGAAATACCAAGGCTATGCCAGCGACCTTACCCGGACCATTTGCGCCGGCCCGGCCGACGATACTTTTCGGAAGGTTTATAATACCGTACTAAAAGCCCAGAAGACGGCCATGGCAGCGATAAGCAAAGGCATTACCGGAAAAGCCGCCGATGGTGTTGCTCGTGAAGTTATCCGTGAAGCCGGCTATGGCGAAGCCTTCGGGCATTCGTTGGGACACGGCGTCGGCCTCGCCGAGCACGAGCTGCCCCGTCTTGGTCCCAATTCTGAAGATGTTCTTTCCGACGGCATGGTATTCACCGTCGAACCGGGTGTCTATATCTCGGGGTGGGGAGGGGTGCGAATCGAAGACACGGTAGTGATGGAGAACGGAAAAGCCCGGCCGATTACCAGGGCTGTTAAAGCCAGGTATTAGGTACTGGAAAGGAAACTCGCCAACTTGCTTAAAGCCGACCTTCATATCCACACCAGATACTCGATGGACTGTCAAACGCCGCTGGAAAAGATCATTATTCGTTGCCGGGAGCTGGGGATTAACTGCATTGCTATTGCCGACCACGGTACCGCTGAAGGGGCTCTAGAGATGCAGAAGATAGCGCCGGCTTCTTTAAAAGTAATTGTTGCCGAGGAGATACTGACGACCCAGGGAGAAATAATGGGGATGTTTCTCAAGGAGACCATTCCGAGCGGCATCACGCCCCTGGAGGCAATCGCACAAATCCGGGCGCAGGGTGGCCTGGTAAATATCCCGCATCCCTTTGAGACGATCCGCGGCTCGGCGCTAAAAGATAAATATATAGATGAAATCGCGGCGGACATCGACCTCATGGAGGTGCTTAACTCTCGCAGCCCCTTTCCGGCAAATTCCAATAAAGCCCGGGCTTTTGCCGAAAAACACGGCATTCCAGGGGGCGCCGGCAGCGACGCCCACACGATACATGAAATAGGCAATGCCTATATCGAGATTCCAGACTTTAACACCAAAGATGAATTCCTCAAGGCGGTAGTTCACGGAAAGATAAAGGGAAAGCGCTCGGGCATGTTTGTCCATTTTTACAGCGCCTGGGCTAAAGTGCAATCAAAACTCCGCCGGAAGGGGTAACATGGCGAAATATAAGGTCGGCTGGTTTTCCACCGGTAGAGGGGCAGGCTCCAAAGCCCTGCTTCGGGCCGCCTGCGATGCTATCAAAGCCGGGGAGTTGAATGCTGAAATCGAGTTCGTCTTTTGCAGTCGTGAACGCGGGGAAACGGAGCCTACCGACCAATACCTGGACATGGTGGAAGGATACGGTATACCTTTGGTCAGTTTTTCCTATCAAAAATATCGGGCGGCGAGGGGCATGCCCAATCCGGACCCTTCAGAACCCCTGCCGCCCTGGCGGGCCGATTATGATAAAGAGGTCATTAAGCGTCTGAGAGATTTTCATCCTGATCTGGTAATGCTGGCGGGATTCATGCTTATCACGTCGCCGCTGATGTGTAGTAAATATAAAATAATCAACCTGCACCCGGCGGCGCCGGGCGGTCCCGCCGGGACCTGGCAGCAGGTCATCTGGAAGCTCATCGAAGCGGAAGCCAGGATACAGGGCGTAAAAATGCACGTTGCGATACCTGAACTGGATATGGGACCTACAGCCACGTATTGTCTCTTCCCGATTCGCGGCCCGGCCTTCGATAAGTAC
>JBFYTX010000109.1:0-8862 GCA_041300345.1 Dehalococcoidales bacterium
ATGTTCTTGCCGACCATACCCGGGATCATCAGGGCCCGCCCCATGCAGACCGCTTTCACGAACGGAGCACCCAGGGCCAGCGCCTTGAAGACGCCGTCCTCGCTGCTGAAGCCGCCGCCGAAGGCGATATCCGGCACGCGCTCGCCGCGGTTGGCCAGCCGCCGGCAGAACTGGTAGGCGGCGGCATGCAGGTAGAGGCTGGGCATGCCCCATTCCTCCATCATCCGCCAGGGGCTCATGCCGGTGCCGCCGCCGGCGCCGTCGATGGTCAGGAGGTCGATATGCGCGTTGGCGCCCCACTTGATAGCCATCGCCAGCTCGCGCAGGCCGTAGGCGCCGGTCTTCAACGTTATGCGGCGGAAGCCCAGGCCGCGGAGCCGCTCGATCTCCGCGTAAAAACCCTCCTCGTCGATAAAGCCGAGACGACTGTGCCTTTCGAACTCTTTCAGCGAGCCGTCCTCAAAAGCTGCCCGGCTGAGGGGGTGAGAGGGATCGGGAGTAACAATGTAGCCGCGCCTCTGAAGCTCCAGAGCGCGTTCCAGGCTATTCACTTTAATCTCGCCGCCGATGCACTTGGCGCCCTGGCCCCACTTCAGCTCGATGGTGTCCAGGCCGTGCTTGCGGCTGACGTATTCGGCCACACCCAGCCGGGTGTCCTCGACGTTCATCTGCACCAGTATCTCGCCGTAGCCCTTGTGATAGCGCTTGTAGACCTCGATACGGCGGTCCATGTCCGGCGAAGACGTGATCTTGCCGTGCTTGTCCAGCTTGAGCTCGGGGTCGATGCCGCAGACGTTCTCGCCGCAGACGAGGGTCACACCGCTCAAAGCCGCGCCGACGGCGAAATGCTCCCAATTCTTGCGGGCGATCTCCGTCGAGCCCAGCGCGCCGGTGAAGATAGGTATTCTCATCGGGACTTTCTTGTCCCAGCCGTACTCGGTCTCGGTATTGACCGAGGGGAAGATAGCGGAATCCGAATCCGCGGTCATTCCTTCGGGCAGCCCCTTCGCCCCCAGGGCATACCCCTGGATGTTCAGGTGCGAGTAATCGACGGGATAGTCCTTGTCCCCGCCGGCAGTGATGTCCCCGAAGGGCCCGGGGTAGATCAGCTCGCGACTGCGGAAGGTGGCTTTGAACACCTCGCAGTTGCCGGTGCACCCGTCGATACACCGGGAGCAGATACCACTGGAAGGGGAGACATTGCGGGAACGGTTAGCGGTCCTGGTGGCGTCATTGGAATTGGGTCGCTGTAGATTCATGGTTCCTTTCTCCTTTTCACTTTTTATTCGATATTCTGCCTTTTTCCAGGAAGCAGATGGCATGCCTTGTTCGCAGGTCGGCAACGACCTTGGCCGAGGCACCGCCGGCGGCCTGCGGCACGTCGATGACCCGGATAATATCCTCGTATTGTTTCAGCTCCGGCAGCAGAGCGGCAAGCATATTAGGCGACCGGGTAAAAAAATCGTGGTTGAAATCGGCGCCGGCTTCGTCCGGGTAAACGGGCAGGTAAAGGATGTTGGACTCGACGAGGTCCTGGAAGAAGTGCGTCCCGTAAGAGACTTCCGGGGTATGGCCGGCCTTTTCGAAGGCGACCTCCGCCAGGATAGCGGTGCCGGCGATATCGGCGTAACCGACGTTGACGCCGAGCTCGAGATTGTTGCTGCCCCACCGCCCCGGCCCCATCATCATCACCTTGTACTGGCTATCGCCGAGGCGGCCATTCATCTGGCCGATGGCCCTGCCAAGGCCCCTTTTCACGTCTATCGAGGTTTCGGCATAATTGCGGGGGTCAATATAGACGATATAGCCGATGTCGTTGACGACGCCGGCATTAATCGCCCGGCTGGAGCGAAAAAGCACCTGCTCTTTCGGCAGCCTGGCCAGCAGCCCGGCCGGCTGCTCTCCGAGCACCGGAACGCGCAGGGTGCGGCACTGCAGCAGGTTGACCTTCACATTGTTCTTGCTATCAATGGAGGCAGTGAATTCAATATCTACCGGCTGGCCCCAGGCTTTTTCCAGCTTCGTTAAAATCTCGCCGATGGTACTCACCAGCTTCGTCTGGCCGATCAGGTTGTTAAAGGTCAGGACGAGGTTCTTATCCGCGGTCTCTTTAAGGTTTA
Organism: Dehalococcoidales bacterium; assembly: GCA_041300345.1. GTDB lineage: Bacteria > Chloroflexota > Dehalococcoidia > Dehalococcoidales > RBG-16-60-22 > JBFYTX01. The sequence goes on from JBFYTX010000109.1 coordinate 2,121, forward strand.
TCAGCCAGTCGCGCAGGTAGCCGTCGGTCATTTCCGAAACCAGCATGCCCAGGGCGGGATAGCTGTTGCCGCGGACAACCTCAGTGAAAGGCCGGGTCTGCAGGGCGTTTTCCTCCAGGTTGAGAACGTCCACGAGGCGCTGCGAATACTTGGCGATTTCATTGCCGATTTCCGGCCGGAGTGCCGGATGGCTGACGGCGATCATCCGGATGTAGTCACCGCCGACGCGGTTGACGGCACGGGTGCCCAGGCCGAAGACCAGCCGGATCATGCCTTTAGTCGGGTCGATGCGGTCCGTCCAGGCGTAAAGGTTGCGGGAGAAAGCCACCCCGGCCAGGGACGGGAAGAAGTATTGTTTATAGGGTAAACCGGAGACGCGCTGCACCAGCACCGCCATCTGCTCGTCGCCCTCGCCCAGCCCGCGGCGATGGCGGTAAGCCAGGGCATCCGGATTCAGGGCACTGGCATAGACCAGCTTGATAGCCCGCAATAAAGCCCCCAGGCGCTGCTCGGGGTCGCCCTGGTTGGCGCAGAACTCGCTGAGGTACTTACCGGCGAAGGCATCGGAGAAGCCGTCCTCCAGCAGGCTGGAAGAGCGCACGATGATGGGCGCCTGTCCGTAATAGTCGATCATACCGCGTAACTGGTCTATCGTTTCTTCCGGGAACCTGCCGGCGACGAACTTTCGCTCCAGTACGGCGAACTCTTCCCAGGAGAGCCAGCCCGTCTTCGAGAGATCGAGCCGGGCCTTGAACAGGTCGTTATTGACCAGGAAGGTAAAGAAAACATCAGCGCCGATGTAGAAAGAGTCGTGTTCTTCCAGCACCTGCGAGAAGTCCGTGGCGCCCTTTTCCGCCAGCAGGACGTTCCTCGCCAGCAGCATGCCGGCGGCTTTGCCGCCGATCCTCCCCGAGCCGATCAGACGGTCGCGCACCCGGAGCAGGTCGTTCAACGTCAGGTAGCGGTCGGAGAGCTGTACCAGCTTTTTGTGGTTGCCGATCATCATGCGGGACAGGGCTTCTTTCAGCTCCAGCGTCTCCGGCGTGAGCGGCGGCGCGTTACCGTTCTCTTCGCGGTTCTGCATCAGCTTGCGGTAAACGCTGTCCCAGGGGGCGATGGATTCGTAGCTGGTGCTGAGAGGCTTTTTCACGGCTTCGGACAGCAGCTGCGCGGCGTCGCCGCTGTGGGAGACGGGCTCCCAGCCCTCGGCGGATATGCGGTGAGGCAGGAACATCTGCGGGGAGTAACGCTCCCAGACCTTGAGCGGCTGGACGTAGGTATTGGCGCCGACGTGATAGACGTCGATCAATATCTGGGTGGTATCGCGGATGCGGGAGATGGTGCTGTGGCCATGCTCACCGCGCCGCAGGGCAAAATAAGCCAGCGCGCCGATTTTATAAAGATAGGGACAGGTCACCTGGAAGAAGTTGGCCAGGAGCTCGTCGGTGGCCCACTCATCCACGAGGTCGGAGAGATTATCGAAGATATAAAAGACGCTGGCGCCGCGTTCTTCGATCAACCGGTGCACCTCTCCGGAAAAATAGTCGAACCCGGGGGCGGGGTCGATCTTTTTCACCGTCAGGCCGGGGCGGGGTTTAAGGATGGGAGAGTGCGCGGCAAAGCTCAGATAGACGCAATCGAAGCCGTAGCTGATGGCCTGCTCGGCGAAGGCCTGGGCGAAATCGGGATAGTCTTCCAGGCGGTCCACCTGCCAGACGACGTTATCGCCGCGGCGGAGGCCCTGCAAAAGGTCGTCCAGCGGCGGCAGACCGCTCTGGATTTTTTCTTCAGCGATTCCCTGAGACTCCATGTACCCCCCGTAGCTTCCCGAGTCGCGGTAGTAAGGTATGCGGTAACCGTATACCGTATCTTATCAGGCTTTAATCATTTTGTCAACACCTTTTTCTTAGGTTTCGCTTAACTAATGGTTGATTTTCAGTACTCATCCTCTTGAAACTCACCCCCTTAATCCCCCTCTCAAACAGCTACCTTTCAACGCCGTGTGATTTACTTGTTTGAGAGGAGGGGAGATAGAAAGAGGGGTTTCACCCCTCTTAAACGCCCCATGATACGGGAGAGAATTTGAGAGGGGGCTTAGGGGAGCGAAAATCCCTCTCCAGTCTCCCCCGTATCAAGTACGGGGCAGGCTCTTTACGAAAGGGAGACGCCAATACCCGAAAGAAAGTTGTCTGCGAAAAGGGGGAGAATTTGAGAGGGGGCATCGCCCCCTCTCTTTTTTCCTTCCCCCTCTCCTGCGGACAGGAGAGGGGGATCGAGGGGGTGAGGTCCTGAAAAAAACACAGGGGTGAGGTTTTGCACTTAGCATCCAATGTAAACAGTATTTCTCTTAGTTCTCTTGACAGGATTGCTGCCGGATTATATAATATTAAGGTTATTCCGAATATTTGTAATAACCTAACTATATGACAGAACCTAATAATAAAGAGCACCAGATTCTGATCGGGCAGATCCTGAAGACGGCCGAGGATATCTTCCAGGGCGTCAGGCAGATCATCCCTCCCGAGTGGTTGACTTCGGATATTACCGTGGCGCAGCTCAGAGTCTTATTGGTCCTTTATGCCCGGGGGCCGAGCCGGATGAGCTCGCTCGCCTCATGCATCGGGATAGCGATATCGACGGCCACCAGCATCGTCGATAACCTGGTGAAAAAAGGCATGGTGATACGGAGCGATGTCCCCGAAGACCGCCGCCTGGTTATCTGCACGTTGTCCCCTGAAGGGCAGGCCCTGATCAATCGACTCTGGATGCTGAGTCGCGGCCAGATAGAAAACCTCCTGCAGGGCCTGACCCTGGAACAGCTTAAAAAGACGGCGGAGGTGGTCGGGTTTATTCTTGCCACCGCTAAAGAGAATATAGATAAAGCGCAGGAGCAGCCCGGGGAGGGGGAAGGATAAAATGGTATTTTCCGCCATAGCGCGTTTTGCCCGGAAATACCGCATCATCGTGGTAGTATTCTGGCTGGCGGCGGCAGCCGCTCTATACCTGGGCGCACCGGCATTTTCCGACGTCGCCGTGACCGATGAAAGCCAGTTTCTCCCCCAGGACACGCAGTCGGCCACTGCGGCAAAATTATTGAACGATAAGTTCGCCGCCTCCACAGGGGCGCCGGCCAGCAGCGGGATTATCGTAATCCATAACGCCGGCGGGCTGACGGACGCCGACATGCAGGAGTCCAGGGTCATCCGCGACTGGCTGGTCTCCGGTGCCGCCCCTGAGGCCATCGTAAAAGTTACCTCGGTCTTCGATAGCGATCTGCTCCGCCAGAAACTGATCAGCGCGGACCAGACCACCATGATGATAACGGTGGATTTCTCTACCCCCGCCCTGTCCGATGAAGCCAAGGCGGCCGTCAGCCAGATCAGGGAATACCTGGCGGGCTATCACCCCGATATCAACGCCTACGTGACCGGGGAGACGGGGCTGATACAGGACCTGTTCCAGTCCGTCCAGGACACGGTGGGCAAGACCACCATCGTTACGATTATACTGGTGCTGGTCATCCTGCTCATTATCTACCGGTCGCCGTTAGCGGCGCTGCTGCCCCTGATCGCCATCGGCTGCAGTTTCCTGGCGTCGATGGGTTTACTCAGCTTCATGGGCCAGGCCGGCGTGAAATTCTTCACGCTGATAGAAGCCTACCTAGTGGTGGTCATCTTCGGCGTGGGCACCGATTACTGCCTCTTTATCGTGTCGCGTTTCAGGGAAGAGCGCAAGAAAGCGGAGCCGGGGGAGGCCTTGACCTTTTCCATGAGGCGAATCGGGCCGGTCATCGCCGCCAGCGCCCTCACCGTGATGGTCGCTTTCCTCTGCCTGGGCCTGTCGCGCTTCGGGATGAACAAGACCTCGGGAATAGCCCTGGCGATAGGGATAGGCATTACCCTGCTGGCGGGCCTGACCCTGGTGCCGGCGCTGATGTCGCTCTTCGGCAAGTATCTTTTCTGGCCGGCGTGGGCGTCCAAGCCGCGCGGCGAGGGCAGGTTCAGCTGGGGCAGGATCGGCAATACGGTAGTGCGCCACCCGCTGCTGTTCGCCGTGCCAATCATCATATTATTATTGATTCCGTACGTAGGGTTTTCGCGCTTCGCACAGACCAACGATATCATCAGCCAGATGCCCGCCAGCACGCCGTCGGTGCAGGGCTATAAACTGATGGAAACACACTTCCCGGCCGGGGAGCTGTCGCCGGTATATCTCCTTATAGAGTCGCCGGGCGGGGACATCACCACACCGGGTTCGCTGCTGGCGATAAATGTAATAGCGCGATCGCTGGAAACCGCGTCCGGCGTTTCCCGGGTAGACTACTATTCCGCCCCCGGCGGCGAACTGGCGGCACTGGCGGCACAAGTCCGCGCCATGGCCGAGGGAGTGGGCCAGGGCTCCGGCACCGGCAACATTTCCCAGTTGCTTAATACCGGTGAAGAGCTCAAGGGATTAGCCCTGCAATATCCCGGCATCGTGCTCAGCCAGAATTTCCAGCAGGTCCAGGCAGGGCTTAGCGAAGTCTCAGGGCTGGCCGGGCAGATCTCTGCCGCCGACCCTGCCGACCTGCCGGCTTTGCTATCACAGCTGCAGTCGGCCCTGTATAGAATCGCCGACAGCCTGGAAGGACTGGTCGGCGAGTTCAACCTGGCGGTCGAGAGCCCGTTTTCTGCTTCTCTCCTCAATACCTACTTCTCCATCGACCGGACCACCGCGAGGATTAATATCGCGCTTACCAGCAGCCCCTACGCCCCGGAGACCGTGGACACGATCATCAGCCTCAGGGATACCGTTCAAGAAAGCATCGACGCCTCCAGCCTGGAGGGGAGCAATTACTACATCGGCGGGGAAAGCGCTATCCGCGCCGACATCATGATCACCAACGACGCCGACTTCGGCGTAGTGGTAGGCGCGGCCATCGGCGGAATACTCCTGGTGATCATGATCCTGCTAAGGGGGCTGGTCGCTCCTCTTTATATGGTGGCCACCGTTCTCCTGAACTACGGCGCCACGCTGGGCATTACGACCTGGATCTTCACCGGCATCCTGGACCAGAGCGGCATGATCTACATGCTGCCGATATTTATCTTCATCGTGCTGGTGGCGCTGGGGGCAGATTATAACATATTCCTGGTTTCCAGGATCAGGGAAGAGGCGCACCAGCGGCCGTTGAAAGAAGCGGTGACGCACGCTTTAGCCAACACCGGCGGCGTCATCACATCCTGCGGCATCATCCTGGCGGGGACCTTCGCGACCCTGATGACATCATCGCTCCAGATGGTAATGCAGATCGGGGCGGCGATCGCCATAGGGGTAATTATAGATACCTTCGTGGTCAGGGCGCTGCTGGTGCCGTCGATCGCGGCGCTGCTGGGACGCTGGAACTGGTGGCCTTCCCGTATCAAGCAGCAAATCCAGAAGTGATTATCCGGAGCGGACGGGTTTATTCAAATGTCTGGTTTGTTTCCCGGGCTTCCGCGCCTTCCGGCTCCGTATATCGCTCCCGCGGCTCCATGCTGACGTCTTCTTCCGGGAACATGATTGTGGAGAAGGACCGATCCGGCTCGGTGGTGATCCAGATCTCCGGGAATCGCCCGGACTCGTAAGAGGAAAACAGGCGGGTGTTGACGCCCAGGTTTTGATTATTCAGGTGCCGCACCTCGTCGCCCGTATCGCCCCATTCACCCTTGCGGTGCCGTCCCAGGCTGTCTTTCAAGAAAGCGGCGAAATCCCGGTCTTTCCGGGCCATTTCCGCCACCCCCCGGGAAACGAGCACCTGCCCCAGGTTGACATCCAGGACCCTCGACTGGCGCAAAATCTCCGTCGTGCCGTCCGCCGGGAGCATTTCCTTGAGGTTCTCGATCAGGTTTAAGATCGCCAGGCCTTTCCGGGTGATACGGTAGGCCGGAAGGTCGATTTCTGCCTCGGCGCTTTCCAGCAGGCCGGAGTCCACCAGCCGGCGGATATACCTTGAAGCCTGGTCCTGCCGGAGATAGGCATAGGCGGTGATCTGGGTCTTGCCAGTGTTGCCCAGCCGCAGCAGGCGGAGGATATCGGCGATGATCTCGATCCTGGACCGATTATGCTTTGGCTGCCATTTATCGGCGTCCAACTGCGAGGCCTCCATAAAATAAGAAAACCGACCTACCAAGGTCGGTTTCACTATTGGCTCCTCGCCGCCCAAGTGACCAGATATAGGCGACGATTCACAGCTTCCTACACGGCTCGTTTTGCTACGAGTTACCCAATATCATAGCAAACGCCAAGGTTTATCTGTCAAGTACCGCAACATTACTTTTACGTACAAAACTTAACCAACTTTTTAGAAAACTATAACATTTTTATAAAGAATAAAAAGAAGAAATTCCGAAAGGGGTTTTAGGGGTGGCAGGGCGATAGCAAACATCCGGTGCTCCGCCGGGTTATTCCTCATCGCGTTTTCTTAGTCCGGCTTTTTCGCCTTTGTTCCGGTCAACCGGCCGCGGGTCTAAAATGATCTGGTTGAGGTAAACATCCAGCACTTTGCCGAATTTACGCCCCGCCTCTTTGATGACACCGATACGCCGGAAACCCAGCTCTTTCCCCAGGTGCAGGCTGGCCGCGTTACCCTCCGTGATGCAGGAGATGACCATGTGAAGCCCCGCTTCCTGACCGGCTTTGAGGATCGCCCCGGTCAACTCCCGCCCGATGCCCCGGCCGCGGTAGTCTTCCCCGATATACATAGAAATTTCCGCCGTATCGG
>JBFYTX010000117.1:0-4376 GCA_041300345.1 Dehalococcoidales bacterium
GCTTGGTGACGGCTCTTTCAGCTTCATGACCAGGCTAAATCCCGCCTTCATAAAAGCTCCCTGGCTACGCTCGTTGTAGTCGCCGATGATGCCGAAGACCATGTCGGCCTTTTCTTGTTCGAAAGCGAACCGGGCCAGCGTGCGGATAATATCCACACCCAGCCCCGCCCCCAGAGGTCTTTCTCCCCGATCACGAGGTCGATGCGGCGGCAGTCGAGACCGGGATAAGACCGGAGGATTTTTTCCAGGTTCATCTCCTGGAGCCAGCCATCGCCAATAGGCCTGCCGTCGAACTCAACGATAAAACAGAAGGCGTGCTGCGAGACCGTACGGAAAATCTGCCGGACTTCCTCAACGGTGCGGGAGGCGACGATGCCGGTATCCGCCCAGTGGATAATCTCAGGGTCGGTCTCCCACTCCCTTACGACAGCCCAATCACCTTCCGTCATGGGACGGAGGACAATCCGATCACCACGGAGCGTTACCCGATGCTCCCGCAACTTCATGGCGCACCTCCCCGGTGACGGGGATTATACTAAAAACCGTAAAATTTAACGATATCGTCCAGAGACTCTCGGCCGCGGCGATCTTTGTTAGCCGGGTCTTTCAGGTCAGGGTAGCCGATGGCTATGCCCAGGGCGATGAGCGTATCCGCCGGTATGCCCAGCTCTTTCCGGATAATATCGGGGTAGACGACGGCCATCGCCTGGGCAATCGTCCCCAGGCCATAGTTCGTCGCCAGGAGCATGATGTTCTGCACCGCGGAACCGCAGTCGTATATCGCCCAGACATTGATGCCTTTTTCCTGGTAGAGGAAGCCCTTCCCCACCAGCAGGTAGATACAGGCCGGGGCCCCGTAATGGCGGGCGTTCTTGGCGAAGCTGGCCTCGAAGTCGGCAGGCTTCATCTCACTGGTGCGCCCGCGCTGCTCCTGGGTCTGCATCTTTTTAATGCGGGACATATAGGGTTCGGGATACTCGGGCGGGCGGGCCACCTCCGACTGAGAGTCACGCATGCCTGCCGAACCGCGCGCCACACACGCTTCCTGAATGGCCTTGAGCTTTTTACCCGTAACGACAGCGAACTCCCAGGGCTGGGTGTTCGCCCAGGAAGGGGCGCGCTGGGCCTGTTCGATGATCTTTTTCAGCAGGTCCAGTGGAACGGGGTCGGGTTTAAAAGCACGCACGGAAAATCTTTCGTTAATAGCCTTGACTACATCCATGAATCAAGCTCCTTCCAACGGTTTCATTCCGGTTAAAACTTGCCGGCGAGGTCGTGGTAAGTATCCGCCAGGGCCTGCGGGACGACGCGGATGTCCCCCACTATGGTGACATAGTTAGTGTCCCCGTTCCAGCGGGGCACGATATGGGAATGGAAATGGTCGGCGACGCCGGCGCCGGCGGCCGTGCCCAGATTGGAGCCGATATTAAAGCCGGCCGGTTTATAGACCTCTTTAAGCACGGCGACGGCCCGGGTGACAAGCTCGAAATGCTCGGTGCGCTCAGCGGGAGAGAGGTCTTCAGGCGTGGCGACGTGGCGGCAGCAGGCGACAAGGAGGTGTCCGGGGTTATAGGGGTAGCTGTTCAGCATGACGAAGTTCTTCTTACCGCGGTAGAGGATATAATTAGTGACATCCTTGTTTTCGGCGGGCTTATCGCAAAAGATGCAGCCCGCGGGTTTCGTTCCCCTGACGTACTCGATGCGCCACGGCGCCCAGATATGTTTCATAATACTCCTGCTCTTATTATTCTAGTTACTGCCGGATTATCCGTCAAGAAAAGGAGGGGCGGGAAAGCATTCGTTTTTTGTTTTTTTTATTTTTGGTTTTGTAGCTAAATGGTGAATAATCGTAGCTGTTGTTCGTTACTGACTTTATGTGCAGTCAGCTTCGGCGTTCGGGTATTCGTTTCTGACATTATGCAAAGTATGCCTGTCTTATTCAGTTGTGAAGAGTGTTGATGATTTACGATACAAGTATATATCTATAGGGCTATAGAGGGAAGAGGAAAATGTCGTGTTTATGGCTAACCTCACCCCCTTACCCCCTCTCCAGACTCTAGATAATAGATTTAGTTTCACCTCTTGTCTGGAGACGGGGATAAATAACGAGAGGGGGCTGGCGCCCCCTCTCGCTGACGCACTCCCCTGTTTACCTCATCTTTCCCCGGCGAAGTAATCGTCACTCCGCGCTCCGCATCCTTCGACAAGCTCAGGACGAGCGGCGGGTTAGGCTCACCCCCTTTTTCCCCCTCTCAAACAGCTATCTTTTTCCTATACGTTGTCGTTCATGTTTGAGAGGGGGGAATACTTTGAGAGGGGGCGAAGCCCCCACTCTTCTTCACTCCCCTCTCCAGCCACAAATATCCGTGACGACCTCTCAATGCTTCCCGGCTGGAGAGGGGATACAGGGGTGAGGTCAGGACCGACAACCAAATGCTAAGAGAACCCCACAATCATAATTTGCATGTGTCACCCGGCGAAGCGTGGGTCGCCCGCCTTCCGTATCCTTCGACAGACTCACCATGAGCGGGTGCTCACGCGGGGTTCAGCCGTGCTTCGCCGTTTCGTTTCATTTAATAATGACGGAGCCAGGAAAGAAGTTGGGTCGATCTTATCGCGGGGATGTTGACAATATTAAAGAAATATGACGATAATTTTGTATAGCCTATTCGTTATGTCAGGAGGCAGCCTATGCAAATCAGCGCGCGCAACGTCTTAAAAGGCAAGATAAAGAAAGTCACGGGAGGGGCGGTCAACTCGGAGATCGTACTCGAAGTAGCGGGCGGTGTAGAGATGGTATCAATCATCACGAAGTCGTCGGCGGAGAGGCTGGGGCTAAAGCCCGGCAAGGAAGTCTACGCCATCGTCAAGGCCTCCAACGTGATGATAGGGATAGACTAGCTAGATCACACCCTTTTTCTTGAGCGCCGCCATCTCTCTTTTACTCAAGCCGAGCAACCCGCCGTAAACACAGGCGTTATCGCGGCCGGGGGGCGGGGCAGGCAGATCATAAGCGGCGGGGCTTTCAGAAAGCCGGATCGGGCTGGCATCAACAAACTTACCGATATCCGGGCGATCAATAAAGAAACCTCTTGCCTTAAGCTGAGAATCTGAAACGAGGCCGGCGGCATCCTGCACCATGCCCGCGGACACGCCTTTTGCCTGAAGTGTTTCCATGACATCAGCGGCAGTATGCCTTCGAGTCCATTGGGAAATCAACGCATCCAGCTCGCCGCTGTTTTGTACACGGCCGGAGGGCGAGGCGAACTTGATATCGCCGGCCCAGAGCGGATCACCTAAAGCCTGCTTGAGCCCCTGCCATTCAGCTTCAGTAGACACGGCGATAGCGCACCAGCGGTCCTTACCGCGGCAGGGATAGACGCCGTGCGGGGCGGCCTCATGCGAACGGTTGCCCGAGGGTCCCTGAGCGCCGCCGAGAAGGCCTTTCATCGCGGCTACTTCCGAGATATCGATAAATTGCCCGCGGCTAGTTTTACGGCGTTCCTCCAGCGCCCCCAGGACCGCCAGCGAAGCATACAGCCCAGCCGTATGGTCGGCGAAAGAAAAGCCGGGACCCAGCGGCGGCCCGCCGGGGAGCGCGGTCAGGCAGGTCATACCGGAGAAGGCATGCGCCGCCGGCCCGAAACCGGCATAGTCCTTGAACGGCCCCGAGTGCCCCATCAGGGACAGGCTGACCATGATGATGTCAGGCCTGATTTTCTTAATGTTATGATAGTCCAGTCCCCAGTTGGCCATGACGCGCGGGGCGAAATTCTCGGCAACGACGTCGCAAACGCCAATCAGCCTTTTAGCCAGCCCTATTCCTTCGGGTTTGTTTAAGTTTAAAGTAATACCCAGCTTGCTGCGGTTCCAGGTCGCGTCATAGCCGCGGGAGAACTCATCGTCCATTTCCGCCGAAAGCAGCGGCCGGACTTTGATCACCACGGCACCGAAGTCGGCCAAAAGGCGGGTCGCGTAAGGCCCCGCCAGCACCCAGGTGAAGTCGAGGACGCGTATATTATGTAAAATCTGTTGCTTAGTCATACCCTTTATGCTATAATCGTTATATTATGACTGCTAAAGCCGCGAAAGCCGATAAACCCACCAGAGACCTCAAAACATTCATCGAGAACGTCAACAAAAAAGACAAGCTGAACGGTCTCAAGATAACCTTCGGGTTCACCAAGCGCAAGAGGAAATAGACCACATGTCTCCCCTGCTTTATCCCCTCTCCTGAAACGGTTCTTCCGCCGCAAAGTCCGGCCGGTAGGTTTCCGCCGAATCAAGCTCCTGCATCCAGCCGTTCTCGATGCCCAACTTCTCCACCAGCCGCACTACTTCCTCATACTCCTGAAGAGTTATTTTCCTGTTCAACT
>JBFYTX010000127.1:0-2786 GCA_041300345.1 Dehalococcoidales bacterium
CGCTGCGGTCGTGCCCGGCGGACAGACCATGAATCCCAGCACCAAGGACATCCTCCAGACCGTGGAAGCCACCCCCTCCGAGAACATCATCATCCTGCCCAACAACAAGAACATCATCGCCACCGCCAACCAGGTACAGTCCCTCACCCAGAAGAAGATCAAAGTGGTGCCGACGCGCACCATCCCGCAAGGCGTGGTAGCGCTGCTGGCCTTCGACTACGAAGCGGACTTTAAAGCCAACGCCGAGATCATGGAAAAGGCGCTGGTATCGGTAAAGACCATCGAGGTCACGCGCTCGGTGCGCGCTACGCAGATCAACGGGCTGAAAATCAGGCGCAAGCAGCCTATCGGCCTGCTTGACGGCGAGCTCATCGCCGTCGGCGATACCGACCTCGAGGTCGTCAACCAGCTTTTTTCCAGGCTGGAGATGGACGAGGCCGAGGTAGTGACCGTCTATTACGGAGAGGACGTGGAGGAAGCCGCGGCTGGGGAGATCAGCGCCAGCATCACCGACCAGTACCCGAAGATGCAGGTTGAAGTAATCCGGGGCGGCCAGCCACATTACAGCTATATCATATCCGTGGAGTAGAAAGGCGGAGGGGCTATGACCGTAAAGATCGTTACGGATACGCTATCGGACATCACCGACGATGTGGTCAAAGAGTGGGGGTTGACCGTCGTGCCGCTCTACGTGCGCTTCGGCAAGCAGATGTACCGCGACCGCGTGGAGATCACAAGCGAGGACTTTTACCGCCGGCTGGTGAACGAGCCGGTACTCCCCTCCACGACACAGCCCACGCCCAACGACTTTTCCGAGGTCTACAACAAGCTCGCCCAGGAGACCGACGAGATACTGGTAGTGGTCGTGTCCAGCAAACTCAGCGGGACATATCAATCGGCGGCGCAGGCCCGGGACTACCTGAAGGGCAAGTGCCGCGTGGAAATCGTTGATTCCCATACCGTGGCGCTGGCGGAAGGGCTCGTCGCGATTGCGGCCGCCAAGGCCATCAAGGCCGGGGCCGGACTGAAAGAAGCAGCCCAGATAGCGCGGGGGGCCGCATCGAGATCACACCTCATCGCCTATTTCGACACCCTAAAGTACCTGGCCAAGGGCGGGCGCATCGGCAAGGCGCAGGGGCTCCTGGGCTCGGTGCTGTCCGTCAAGCCGATACTCACCGTGAAAGACGGCGAGATGGCCCCGCTGACCAGAGTACGATCTATGAGCGCGGGCCTGGACTACCTTTACAATACCGTGGCCGGCTACAAGAACATAGAGGGGCTGGCCGTGGAGCATGCTACGACGCCCGTCGACGCCGATAACCTGGTGGAGCGGCTCGGGGCGATCTACCCTAAAGAGCGCATTTACCGTTCGGTGATCAGCCCGGTCATTGGGACATACGCCGGGCCGAACGCCCTGGCCCTGACCATTCTCGAGGCGGAAACGCCGTAATGCCGGACAGTCGTTGCGAGCGACATACCCGATAATAAATCGACTGCGGAAGGGCAGATGCCGGTAAGAATAGTCACAGACAGCGTCTCGGACATATCTCCGTCCACCGCCGCCGGACTGGGAATCACGGTCGTCCCCCTGAACATCGTTATCGACGGCGTAACCTACCGCGACGGGGTCGACCTGACGACCGATGATTTTTACCACCGCCTGGAAAAAGAGGCGATACAACCGACCACCTCGACGCCGGCGCCTTACGTATTCGCCGGGGTCTACGACAGCCTGGCCGGCGAGGCCGACGGCATCCTGGTCATCACCATCGGCCGGAAGCTGAGCGCCACGGCCGAATCGGCCCAGAAAGCCATAGACGCCATGAAGAAGAAATGCCGGGTAATCTGGTGGCCTCGGAGCTGGCGATGATGGCCGAAGGGCTGCTGGTCATCGCCGCCGCGAAGGCGGCGCGGGAAGGGGCCGGCCTCGACGAGCTGGCGGCGACGACGCGCGCCAACATCGGGAGAGTCGGGATACGCATCGCCTTCGACACGCTGGAATACCTCCAGAGGGGCGGGCGCATCGGCAAAGCGCAGGCCATGCTGGGCTCGATGCTGGGCATCAATCCCATCCTCGGCATCAAGGACGGCGAGGTCTTTCCCTTCGGACGGGAGCGCTCGCGGGCGAGGGCGATAGAGCACCTGTGCCGGTTTGTCGGCGAATACAAGAAAATCGACGAGCTGGCGGTAGAGGACGCCACCACGCCCGGCGAGACCAATGCCTTCGTAGAGAGGCTTTGCGAAGGGTACCCCAGGGAGCGGGTCTATTTATCCAAGGTCAGTCCGGTCATCGGCACGAACGTGGGGCCGCGGGTCATCGGCGTGGCGGTACTCGGCAACAGGCAAGCGTCGCGATGAAAGGTCCGGCATGACAGTAAAAATCGTCACCGACAGCGTCGCCGACATCCCGCCCGAGATCGTCAAAGAGCTGGATATAAGCATCATCCCGGTCATCCTGCGCTTCGGGGAAGAGACGTTCCGGGACGGCATCGACATCAACAACGACCAGTTTTACGAACGGCTGGCCACCAGCAAGGTTATGCCGACAACATCGGTGCCGTCGCTCGACCTGTTTGCCAGGACCTACGCCAGGCTGGCCGAGGTAACGGACGAAATCCTGGTCATCATGGTGAGTGCGAAGCTCAGCGGCATCTATAACGCCGCCCGGCAGAGCGCCGAGCTGGTGGAAGGCGGCTGCCACATCGAGGTCATCGACTCCGGGTGCGCTGTGATGCAGCAGGGGTTCTTGGTCATCAAAGCGGCGGAGGCGGCCAAGGCAGGCGCCA
>JBFYTX010000130.1:0-6031 GCA_041300345.1 Dehalococcoidales bacterium
CAGGATGACCAGGTCCGCAGGCTGCTTCTCCATGTTTTCCAGCGCTTCCCTGGCGTTGCCGGCTTCATCACAGGAGAAACCATTACGGGTCAGGCACTTGTTGAGGCTTCTCCTTACCGTCTTTTCGTCGTCAACGATCAGGATCTTTTCTCTGAGAGGCGCTGTAACCATTTTCGTTTCCTTTCGTTCTCACCGGTTGAATGCGCTAAAAACCTGCTCTTCGCTACGTTCTTTTTTGCGAGGCCGGCATTCTCAAGGTGAAAGTGGTGCCCCTGTTGACCTGGGTCTTGACGCTGATCTTGCCGCGGTGCTGGGTAACTATCCCGTAGCAGATGCTCAGTCCCAGGCCGGTCCCCTTCCCGATTTCCTTGGTCGTGAAAAAGGGGTCGAATATCCGGGTGAGGACGTTTTTCTTGATGCCGCACCCGTTATCGCTGAGCAGGATATTGACGTGACGGTTCATCTTTTCCGTGGTGATAGTCAGCAGGCCGGGGCGCTTTACCTCCTTAATCGCCGCCTCGGCGTTGAGGATGATGTTCAGCACCACCTGCTGCAGCTGGAAGCGGTCGATCAGCACGTCCGGGAGGTCGTCCTGGAGATTGGTGACCACGCTGATGTTGTTGGTCTTTTCTTCATACTCGCGGAGCCGGAGCACGTCCCGGACGACATCGTTGACCGAGGCCCGGCCGTTCTCGTAGTTGTTGTTGCGTGTGAAAAGGAGGACGTTCTTGACGATGTTGGCGGCGCGCCTGGCCTCGCTGTTGATGCAAAGCAGATCCTCTTTGGGCTCCGGCGGGATGTCGCTGTCGACGAGCAGCTGGGACAGCGAGATGATGCCGGTCAGGGGGTTATTGAGCTCGTGGGCCAGCCCTACCGCCATCTCGCCGATCGAAGCCAGGCGGTCGGTCAGGTAGAGCTTTTCTTTCTCTTCCCTTTCGCGGGAGACGTCGGTAAAAGTGAGCAGCGTCCGTGCCTCGTCCATCCTGACGGCGCCGCAGGCGATGATCTTGTCGATATTATTTACCTGGTACCTGAATTCCAGCGTACCGTCCTGTTTTTTACCGAGCTTCACGTCGTCATACAGCTTGAGCAGCGATTCGGCGGGGATGACGTCTTTGAGCGGCTGGTTTTGCATGGCGCTGCTGCGGCGTCGGAAAATATGACGGGCGGCCTCGTTGGCCAGTATCACGCGGTCGGCGGCGTCGATGACCAGCACGCCTTCCAGCATGTTGGACAGGATGCTCTCGATCAGCTGCTTTTGCGCCTTGAGCTTGACCTCCACCTCTTTCTGCTCGGTGACATCGCGTTCGACGTCGATGTACGAGCAGATGTGGCCTTCTTCATCATAGAGCGGGGAAAGCCAGCAGTCGCAGATGATAAACCGGCCGTCCTTGCGCTTTTTGGTAACGGTCTGGTTCCAGACCTTGCCCTGGTTGATGCATTCCTTCACTTCCCGCTTGGTTTTCTCGGTAGGGGGAATGACGTGAAAATAGGCCAGGTCCTTGCCCCTGATCTCGTCGATGGCATAGCCGAGCAGGTCCTGCGCGGCGCGGTTGATGTAGGTGATTCTCATCCGGGGATCGGTGATCATGATGGAGTCCGACACCTGCTGAGTGACCGAGCTCAGCAGCCTCAGCTGCTCCTCGGCCTGCTTTTGCTTCGTGATGTCGTTATTGAGGACGAGCAGGCAGGGCTCGTTGCCGACGTTGATGATCTTGGCGGAGAGGAGGCCGGTGCGGATTGAGCCCGACTTCGTCCGGAAGCGCAAGACCTCGTTGCGGACCTTGCCGCCCGCTTTAAGCGTTTTTACCACGCTCTTGATCTCATCGGGAGATTCCGGGATATTGTTCGCCAGCGCGCTGTTGCCGATGACCTCTTCCCGGGTATAGCCCTTGTCCCGGAGGAAGCTTTCATTGACCTCGATGAACTGCCCGCTGTCGAGCCGGCTGATGGAGATGGAGCTCGGACTGGAGTGGAAGGCGGCGGAGAACTTCTCCTCTGATTCCTTCAGGGCGGCCTCGACTTTCTTGCGCTCGGTGATGTCGCGGATGAACGAATATACCTGCGGCTCCCCGGTGTTGGGGTATTTGGAGCTTAATTCGATGCCTATGATCCGGCCGTCTTTACATTTATGCTTCGTCTCCAGGCGCGCGTAGCCCTTCTCGACGATGCTTTTGGCGAGTACCTCAAGTTCCTGGGGAGTAGTCTGCACATCCATGTCCTGGATCGACATCTTGAGCAGCTCTTCCCGTGTATAGCCGGTCATGGCGCAGTAAGCGTCGTTGACTTCGAGGAACTTGCCATCGAGGTCATTGGTGCAGAAGCCGTCCAGGGCGGTCTTGAGGATGGCCTGGCGTTTTTCCTCGGCTTTCTTGCGCTCGGTGATATCCACCGAGTTGATGATGACGTACTGGAACTCGCCGTCCTCCGTTACCGAGACCCAGTTCATGTCTATCCAGTAGGACTCGCCGGTCTTTTTGACGGCGACGATTTCGCCTTTACCGACGGGCTGGTGGATGGCTTCGATGAAGACCGGCAAAAACTCCTCGTTTTTAATATCTTTCGGCCACCAGGAGTAGGGCGCTTTCCGCCCGACGACCTCGCCCAGCGTCCAGCCGTTGAGGCGCTCCCAGGCGGGGTTGACGTATCTTACCGAGGTGTCCGGGTTGATGACCATCGTGGCGTGGGGGGCGTTTTCCAGGAGGCTGGAAGCGAACCGCTGGCTTTCCTGCAAAGCCTTCTCGGCCCTGGTACGCTCGGTGATTTCATGGCCGATTTCCAGGCAGATGATGACCTTGCCGCCGGCGTCCTTGACCGGGCTGGCCGTGTTTTCCCAGCAGGTCGTTTCGCCGGAGCGCTCCAGCCGCCTTTTTTCAAAGGTGTGCGGCTGGCCGTCCCGGAACGCCAGCGCCACCGGGCAGCCTTCGCATACGTTGTCTATGTGAACGTAAGCACGGTAGCATTTCTCCCCCAGGTGGTCGCCGCTGCTTTGCCTGGCCCTCTCGTTCTGAAAAACGATCTCAAAATCACGGTTGATCATGGTCAGGGCATCCATCATGGCGTCGATGACCGACTCCAGCTTGTTCTTTTCTATCTGTAAGGCTTCCTCGGTCATTTTGCGCTCGGTGACATCGCGGGCGATGACCAGACCCGTCTCTGGCTGGCCCTGCGCGTCGCGGTTGATATTGATGTAGTGTTCCGTCCAGATGATCCGTCCGTCTTTGCGCCTCCAGCGGAGCACGGTAGGCTCATAGACGATCGGGGCGCCGGGCGGGAAAAGCTCCCCGACAAGATTGAAATCCTCCGGGAGGATGCATTTCTTGATCAGTAAGGGATCGGCGTAGAACTCCTCCGGGGTATAGCCGGTGATGTGTACGGCGGACTGGCTGACGTAGTCGTAGCCGAATTCCGGCCGGTAATGGACGCGGAAGATAACGTCGCGCGAGTTTTCCGCCATCGCGCTGGAAAAATCGCTGATCTCCAGAACGGAGTCCGGTACTCTGTGCCCGCCGGCTTTCCCGGCGCCGTATTCGCCGTTTTTATGGCCGATTTTTATTGCGGGATAGCGTATTTGCATATTTGCCACCCCTCTCGTTGGTACTTGTTCCGGACGCGGGAAACCGCTTCTCTGGTATTTTCGTCCTGTATCGGATAATACCATCGGATAAGTAAACGTTTTGTTAACAGGAGGCAGGATGATATAAACGATTCGTAAAAAATGTAGCGCGCTTAAACTCCGTAAGGAGCGTAACGCCCCCCGGCGCCCGCCAGACCCGCCAGCTTTTAACTTTCGGGCTGTTTGCGTATAATGACCTCAGGAGGCAGGATGTCCGGCGCGGCGATTTATATAGGCACTTCCGGTTGGTCCTACCCCAGGGGCGAAGGCACCTGGCAGGGCTTTTTCTACCCCGCCGGCAAGATCAACGAACTGGAGTTTTACAGCCAGTTCTTCAACACCGTCGAGGTCAACAGCTCTTTTTACCGGCCGCCCGACCCCTCTGCCGTGCACAACTGGGTGAAGCGCACGCCGCCGGGCTTTCTCTTCGCCGTAAAGCTCTGGCAGAAGTTCACCCACCCCCGCATGTTCAAGGAAGCCACCGGGGAAGCGGCGGCCATATCGCGTGAAGACGTGGACGTTTTCTGCCGCGCCCTCGAGCCGCTGGCCGGGGCCGGGAAACTGGGGGCGCTGCTGGCGCAATTCCCGCCCGGCTTCAAGAACGATAACTACGGCTATCAAGTGCTCGGGGCGCTGGCGCGGACGTTCGGGCAATACCCCCTGGCCGTGGAGCTGAGGAACCGCTGCTGGAGCGACGACCCGCGCACGGCGCTACTCCTCCGCGAAAACAACATCGCCTGGGTACAGATCGACGAGCCTAAATTCTCAAGCTCGGTCGCGATGGAACTGCCGCTGACGTCCGAACTGGCCTATTTCCGCTTCCACGGCCGTAACGCCAAAGACTGGTGGACGGGCGATAACGAGACGCGTTACAAATACCACTATTCGCCGGAGGAGATCGCCGGCCTGGCGGAGAGAGTTAAAGCCGCCGCGGAAAAAACAAAGATGCTCTTTGCCTTCTTTAATAACCACTGGCAGGCCTACGCCCCTAAAAACGCCGGCGACCTCAAGAAGGCCTTGCAGCTGCCGCTGCCGGGGATGTTCGGCGGCCTGGAAACGATAAAGGACGTGGCCGAAAACGGGATGAAAAAGGGAGAGCGCTAGGCGTGCTTGACGAGCTGACCGTCCGGGGCTTCGGCATCATCGAGGGCATCGACTGGCGGCCCGGGGGCGGATTAAATGTGATCACCGGGGAGACCGGGGCCGGGAAATCGCTGGTCATTGACGCCATGGAGGCCCTGCTGTCCGGGCAGGCCGACGAGGAGGATATCCGCCACGGCTCGGACGAAGCGCGGGTAGAAGGCGTTTTTAGCCTGGAGAACAACCAGACAGACGCACCGCTGCGGGCGCTTCTCGCGGAGAAGGGCCTGGCCGGGGACGATACCGTCCTCCTTTCCGCCGATTTCCGCCGGCAGGGCCGCACCACGCCGCGGGTCAACCGCCAGGCGGTAGCGCGGTCGCTGCTGCGGGACATCGGCGCGGCTTTAGTGGATATCCACGGCCAGAGCCAGCACCTCTCATTATTAAGAAAAGAACAGCACCGCGAGTTCCTTGACGCCTACGCCCATACCCTCGACCTGCGGCGCGACTTCGCCTCTAAAGCGGCGGAGCTGCACCAGGTGGACCGGGAGATACAGTCGCTGTCGCGCAGCGAGCAGGAGCTGGCGCGGCAGGCCGACCTGCTCAATTTCCAGATCGATGAGATAAACCGGTCGAAACTCGAAGAAGCTGAAGAGCCGGCGCTGGAGCGGGAGCTGGCCCTGCTGGCCGCGGCGGAAAAGCTGAAGGCGGCCGCCTATGAAATCTACCGGATCATTTACGGCGACGAAAATTCGCTGGAAGCGTCCTCGGCGCTGGACAGGGTCAACGAGGCCGTCCCGGCCATGCGGCAGATTGCCGAGACCGACCCCGCTTTAAAGCCGACGCTCGGTTCCCTTGAGGAGATAGTGCACGGGCTGGAAGAGCTGGCGCGGGAGGTCCGCTCCTACGGCGATAATCTGAGCTTCGACCCGCCGCGCCTCGCCGAGGTGCAGGCCCGGCTGGAGCTTATCCGGGGATTGAAAAGGAAGTACGGCGGCTCCGTCGACGAGGTATTGCGCTACCTGACTAAAGCCGAGGCCGAGCTGGCGGGGCTGACCTCTTCCGGCGAACGCCGCGAGCAGCTGATTTCTGACAGGGAAAAGCTGAAGAAAGCCATGGGCGAACTGGCCGCCCGGCTTTCCCGCGAGCGGGGCAAAGCCGCGAAAAAACTGGCGTCCGCGGTGAAGAAAGAGCTGGCCGAGCTCAACATGGGCCGGGTGGATTTCGATATCTCACTGACGCAGGAGGCCTCTCCTGACGGTATCCCCTTTCCCGATGGAAAATTTTATAAATTTTCCACCGCCGGCGCCGACGATATTGTCTTTATGGCCTCAA
>JBFYTX010000147.1:0-2910 GCA_041300345.1 Dehalococcoidales bacterium
CGGCGCCGGTGACGCCCATTTTCAGCCAAAAGATAAAAATGGCGTCCAGGATAATATTCAGTCCCGCCCCGATGAAGTTGGCGATCATACCGACGCGGGCGTTACCCTCCGCTCGGACGAAGTTCAGCAGCGCCATGCCGATGAGGTTGAAGACAGTAGCGCTGACGATGATAGTGAGGTACTCCCTGGCGTAGGGGAGTATGTCGTCCGAGGCGCCGATAAGGCGCAGGAAGCCGTTGATATTAGGCAGGATGACGGCGGTGATCACCAATCCCAGGACGACGATGCAGGTAATCCCGTTACCCAGGGTGCGCTCCGCTTTGTCCTTTTCACCGGAACCGATGAACCGGGAGATCAGCGAAGTGCCGCCCATGCCGACCATCATGCCGACGCCCATGAACAGCATCTGGACGGGGAAGATGATGGAAAGGCCGGCGATGGCCTTCATACCGATGGGATTGCCGAGGGCGTCCTGCGCGTGGCCGATGAAGATAGTGTTGACCACGTTATAAAGCGTCTGCACGAACATCCCGAAGAACGCCGGCGTGGCCAGCTTTACCAGCAGCCGGCCGACGTGCTCGGTATCGAGCACGTTGCGCGTCATTTGTTGGTTTTTCGTATCCGGTGTTCGTTGCATGGAAATAATCGTTATATCAGGGAATATGGGTTTCTATTGCAGTTTGAATAATATATCCCGCAAGGTCCTTAACGAATGCGATAAAGCTTCCAGTTCGTCTTCGGTCAGGGCGGCCATATTTTCTCTTACAGCGTCGATGACGATGTTGCTCTGCTCTTCCACCATCCGGCTCCCTTTATCCGTGAGCGTGATGTTGATGGTGCGCCGGTCGCTCTCATCCACCTCCCTATTGACGAACCCCAGCTCCACGAGCTTATCGACGAGGTGGGTCATCTGGGCTTTAGCGATGAGAAGACGCTCGCCGATCTTGGCGGGGTGCAGCGTGCCTTCTTCTTTGAGCACTTTCATGATCTCAAAGTGCAGCAGCTTGATGTCCACGTCGATGTCCTCGAGCGTCGTCATCACCAGCTTACGGCGGATGAGCCGGAAGATGAGCGGCGGCACCGACAGCAAATCCGAGGCGACTTTTCCCAATATTTCACCGCGCATAATCTATATCCCTCCTGAATTGGTGGGGACCCAGTTGGTATATAATATATATAGTTTACATATTATATAGTTAATATTATAAACTATCTCAGGCACAAAATCAAGAAGTAGAGACTTTTGTCCTACCAGGCGGCAGTTGACAACTATAGAATTAAGATTGATGATTTCTTGGAAATGAGCAGTGATGCAGATGAAAGTTACGCACGTGGACGGCAAAGAAAAAGGCAAGGTGATGCTCTACGCGCTGAGCACCTGCGGCTGGTGCAAGAAGACCAAGGACCTGCTTAATGAACTGGGAATCGCTTACGATTACGTGGACGTCGATCTTCTGAAAGGGAGTGACCAGACGGCGGTCATCGTCGAGGTAAAAAAGCACAATCCCGACTGCAATTTCCCGACCATGGTCATAAATGACATCAAGTGCATCGTCGGCTTTAAAGAGGACGATATCCGCCAGGAGTTTGGTTAGATGGCTGATGTTACATCCGCGGACGTGGAGCGGCTCTACGGTGAGCTGGGCGCCGAGGCAGAGGCTGGCGGCTACCGCCTCAACCCGGACCAGGCCATGACACGCCAGCTACTGCAAGGCCTGCTGGCGAACGAGAAGCGCTACGGGTACCCGTCCTGTCCCTGCCGCCTGGCCTCCGGAAATAAAGAGGAAGACCTGGATATCATCTGCCCCTGCGACTACCGCGACCCGGACCTTGACGAGTACAATGCCTGCTATTGCAGCCTGTACGTGTCTAAAGCGGCGGTGGAGGGTAAAGCAAAGATAGGCTCCATACCGGAACGCCGGCCGCCGCGGGAAATGAGGCTGAAGAAGATGGAAAAGAAAGTTCCGACGCCTGCGTCGCTGCCTCTACCGGTATGGCGGTGCAAGGTATGCGGGTATTTATGCGCCCGTGACGGACCGCCGGAAGTCTGCCCTATCTGCAAAGCAAAGCGGGACAGGTTCGAGAGGTTTATCTAGAACGTGTCGGCGGGTCGCTTTTTATCTCCCCACTTAAATACTAAGTACTAATGACTAACTGCTCTCCATTCTCCTTGCCCCACTTGTCATAAGGGTGTAGAATTAATCTACAGGCTGTATAAGTGGCCGCCGACAGGAGCAGGATATGGAAATTGTTTTCGATAAGAGCGCCGCCGCGGACAAGTCCGTGGAGAAGACCGTCAGGGAGTTCCTTAGAAACACCGACACGCTGGAAAAAAAGGATAAGGTGCCGGTGGTCATTTTCCAGGACGGCGTGAAAAAGAGCTACTACATCCGCTGCGCCATCGCCGGCAAGACCATGGCCGAGGTCATCAGCCTGGACGCCCGGCTCGACCCCGGGAGCGGCGAGACGTACCGAGGCAACCGCGAGATACTCGAGACGCACAACACTTTCCGCCGCATGAGGGCCGACGCCGAGAACGAGCGCGAGTTCAACGACATCATCGTCGAGTACATTATTTCCTACCTGCCCAGGAAGCCCCTGAAAGTCTGGGGCGGCCAGCACCGCTCGCGGGCCGTTATCGACGCGTATAAACAGAAAAAGGTGTCCCGCTATCACGGCTTCCGCGTTTATTTCAATCTTTCCAAGGAGCAGCGCATCGAGCTGGCGATGATCTCCAACACCAGCATCGCCGTATCCAACGACCTCTTCGACCGGCAGATGGAAGAGACCTACATGGGCCCATACCTGAGGAAGTGGTGCGTCAAGGTGGGTTTGCTTAAGGAAGGCGAGGACTTCCCGGACGTCGGTTCCCATGCCGAGAGGGTTACCACGCAGGGCGCCCGCAGCTTC
>JBFYTX010000150.1:0-3983 GCA_041300345.1 Dehalococcoidales bacterium
TCCTGAGAGATATGCTCCTTTAGGTCTATATCTGATGAACCTATCCCCCTGCCCCCTTCCCTTGTCAAGGGAAGGGGGAGAGAATTTGAGAGGGGGCAGAGCCCCCTCTCTCTTAAACTCCCCTCTCCAGCCAGGAAAACTTTTTGGACTATTCAATGCATCTGGCTGGAGAGGGGTAGGGGTGAGGCTTTCAGTTAGCAACCAAAGCCAAACGAACCTTCATAAACAGAAAGGGGGAGCGGCGTTAAGCGCCACTCCCCCTTTAGTCTATGGTTTGATTCAGAATTGATTGACCGGTTTACGGTCCGATTGTGGTAACTATGGCCCCTTCCGGCAGCTCGAACAGGCTGTCGTCAATATCATCAAAACTGATATTGGTGAATAGTATGGTGTAGATCCCCGCGTCGGTCGTCGACTCTATCTTGAGGGGGAAACCCGTATCGGTCCATATCCATTCTTTCACGGTGCCGCCGGAATCGGGGATGGTCCACTGGATGACCGTGCAGGAATGGCCGTCAATAGTTTCGGTGCCGAGTATCTCCGGGTTAAAATCCAGGATTTCATCAGGATTATCTGCGGCGCCTTCTGGTTCCATGTTCTCATCCCAGGCAAATGCCATCCACATATTCTCGCCGGTGCTCATATAATACATACCGGCATCCAGGTCCATTATGGTGATGCTTGTCATGCCCTCTACGGTCATTTCCGTTCTGGTTCTAGTTCCCTCTTCCCATACCGTGGATAATGACGCCCCTTGTGCACTCGTGGTCGTCATGTCGTACCGGATAGAAGAGATATTCGCCCCCAGGCCCAGGATGCCGCTCAAAGTATCCCCAGTCGGGGTACTGGTCGGCGTTTGAGACTGCGTCGGGGTTGAGGTCGGGGTTTGTGTCGCCGTCCCGGTAGGAGTTAAGGTTGGGGTCTGCGTTCCCGTTGGGGTCGGGGTCGCGGTGCCTGTCGCGGATGGGGTCGGTGTCCCGCCGCCGCCGCAGGCCGACACCAGTGTTAATAGAATTACCAGAAGACCCAGTGCGATTGCCCAATACTTGCTTTTCATATTTTTCTCTCCTTCTAGTTAATAGTGCTTCAGCTTTATTACCATGGAAAATCAGGTGGATAACGGTGAGTTTTGCACGGATACCTCTTTTGATATTATACCCGCTATTTCGGGTTGTCAATGGCGGTTCTATAGTGACCGTCATAAGTGCTATAATAAAACTGCGGAGAAACCTGTGCCTGAAGGAGAGTGTTTTTCATGGATGAACTGAAGGTATTCAGCGGTAATGCCCACCCGGACCTGGCCAAGGACATCGCCGGCTACCTGGGACAGCCCCTGGGCAACTGCGAGGTCATGGAGTTCAGCAACGAGAACACCTTTGTGCGCATCCTGGAAAACGTCAGGGAGCGGGACGTCTTTATCGTCCAGCCCATCTCCTCGCCGGTCAACAGCAACCTCATGGAGCTTCTCATCATGATCGACGCCATGAAGCGGGCCTCGGCCAAACGCATCACCGCCGTGATACCCTATTACGCTTACGGCCGCAGCGACAAGAAAGACCAGCCCCGCGTCCCTATCACCGCCCGTCTCGTGGCCGACCTGCTGACCGTGGCCGGCTCCAACCGCGTCCTGACCGTCGACCTGCACAAGGCGCAGATACAGGGGTTCTTCAACATACCCGTCGACGAGCTTACCGCTTTTTACATACTGTCCGATTATTTTATGAAAAAGAAGATCAAGAACCTGGTGGTGGTGGCCATGGACTTCGGCATCACCAAGCAGGCCAGGGACGTCGCCGCCCGGATGGAAGCGCCGCTGGCCGTCATGGAGAAAAGACGCATCGGCAACGAAGACCGCACGGAAACGCTGACCGTCATCGGTGAGGTTAAAGGCAAGACCGCCCTGATCGTCGACGAGGAGATCAACACCGCCAGCTCCCTGGTGGGCGTTGTCGACGCCCTGTTGGAAAGAGGCGCCAAAGAGGTCTCCGTCTGCGCCACTCACGCCATCCTGTCCGGCCCGGCGGTCACGCGCATCGCAGAATCAAGGGTTCAAGAGGTCGTTGTCATGGATACCGTCCCCGTACCTCCGAATAAAAAGATAGATAAAATAACCGTGCTGCCCATCGCGCCGCTGCTGGGCGAGGCCATCCGGCGCATCCATACAGGGCAGTCGGTGGGGGCCATGTTTGAGCAAGCCTGACAACCTGATCGAGGTCTACCGCGCCCGCAACGAGATGGAGGCGCAGGTCATCAAGAGCCTGCTGGAGGGCTATGATATCCCGTGCGTCTTCAGAGCCAACGCCGCGCCCTCGGTCCACATGTTCACCTTTGACGGTATGGCGGAGGTCAGGATACTGGTGCCCGCCGCGCTGGAAGAAGCCGCCAGAGAGTTGATCGTAAAAGAGTAGAAAAATGCCCGGTTTTTTTAGCGGACTGTTCGATTCCAATGATAAAGAGCTGAAGCGGCTCCAGCCCTACGTCGACCGCACCAACGAGCTGGAGACGGAGTTCGGGCAGCTCAGCGACGACGCGCTCAAGGCCAAGACCGGGGAATTCAAAGCCAGGATCGCCGCGGCTGTCTCCGGCATCCAGCCGCAGCTCGACGAAGCGCAGCGCGACCTGGAAGAGGCCCGGCAGCACCAGACCGGCGCCGCCTGGGACACCGAGAGGGATGAAGCCGGCCGGCAGGTGCGGCAGGTACAGGACAGGTTCAAGCAGATAGAAAAAGAGCGCCGCCGGCTCGAGGGCGACGCCCTCGATAAGATACTTCCGGAGGCTTTCGCCGCCGTGCGTGAGGCCGCCCGGCGCACCATCGGCCAGCGCCACTACGACGTCCAGCTCCTCGGCGGCGTCACCCTGCACCAGGGCAAGATCGCCGAGATGAAGACCGGCGAAGGCAAGACGCTGGTCGCTACGCTGCCCCTGTATTTGAACTCGCTGACCGGACGCGGTGCCCACCTGGTCACTGTCAATGACTACCTGGCGCGGCGCGACCCTTACTGGATGGGGCCGATATATACCGCCCTGGGAGTGACCGTAGCCAGCATCTATCCCATGCAGAGCCCGGACGAGCGCAATCCGGCCCGGCTTTACGACCCTTCTTATGAATCCGGCAAGGAGAAAGACCGCTGGCCGCATTTCCGCCCCATCTCACGCAAAGAGGCCTACCAGGCGGACATCACCTACGGCACCAGCAGCGAGTTCGGGTTTGATTATCTCCGTGACAACATGGTCTCCGAACTCTCACGCTGCGTCCAGCGCCAGCCGCTCTATTTTAGCATCGTCGACGAGGTGGACAACCTGCTCATCGACGAGGCCCGCACGCCGCTCATCATCAGCGGTGAGGCCGAGGAATCCGGCCAGCTTTATAAAGCCGTCGGCGACGTAGTGGGACGGTTCAAGATAAAGGTCCTGCCCTTCGAGCCGCGCGCGTCCGACCGTAACGGGGAAGAAGAAGCCGAGATCGAGGGGGAGTACGACGCGGTAGCTTACGAGAAGGAGCGCTACGTCAGGGAGACGGCGCGCGGGCAGGAAAAGCTGGCGCGGGCCTTCCAGATGAAGTCGGAAGACCTGTTCGGCGGCGAGGGCGGCGGGGAAGCCAAGTATCTCAGCATCGAGGAGGCCAAGCAGCGTAACGACATCCGCTCCATTTTCCGGCAGACGCTGAACGCCCACGCCCTTTACCGGCGCGATCGCGAATACGTGGTGGAAAACGGTGAAGTGGTTATCGTCGACGAGTTTACCGGCCGCAAGATGTACGGCCGGCGCTATTCCGAAGGGCTGCACCAGGCCATCGAGGCCAAGGAACGCGTCAAGGTCCAGAGGGAGTCGATGACCTACGCCACCATCACCATCCAGAACTATTTCCGCATGTACGAAAAGCTTGCGGGCATGACCGGCACGGCTTCCACCGAGGCCGAGGAATTTTACAAGATCTACAAGCTGGAAGTGACGAGCATTCCCACCAACAAGCCGATGGTACG
>JBFYTX010000104.1:0-5511 GCA_041300345.1 Dehalococcoidales bacterium
TGACTTCATAAATGAACTTCAGGAGCGACACGTCCCAGAGGTCATCCTCACCCTTGATAATGGATACCAGAGGGTCGCCTTTCTTATCGATATCGGCGTTAAGGCGGTCGACCACGGCCGGCCAGCGGTCCGAGACAATGTTAAGCCCGCGGGGCTCATTTTTATAGGAATAAAATATTCCGGGGGCATCCGGGCCGTGCATACTTAAAAGCGTCTCAAAATAACGCCGCGCGTCGTAGCTGAAGCCTTCGAGATGGGTGAGGTAATAAGGGGTCACGATCTTCGGCCGCTCGGCGACGACCCGGCCTTCGCGGATGACCGTCTCGTTACTATCATGGGTAATCTCCGAGTAGACGGGCTCGGTCACGAGGTAGTAGTAGATATTGGTAACGCCGAAGGTCGCCAGGTGCTGCCGGGGATGGCGCAAAATCTCCGTGCGGCGGGCGGCGTATTCGATGCGGTCGCTATCGGTATCCATATTAGTTAAAGTACCAAGTAACAAGTAGCAAGTAACAAGCCAAACCCCTCCCCACCACCTGGATTACGGCTCCCGTATCGTAGTACGGGGCAGGCTTCACCGGAATGATGATTTTTTCTACTTAATATTCGCCAGCTCCTGCTTATAATCGTCCAACAAAGTAAGGTACTGGGTGTCCATCTGGGACTGGAGCCGCTGCCATTCCTCAATGAACTGGGGCTGTTTTTCAACGTCGATGTTGACACGGGTGTTGACGCCGGTCTTCTGCCGGACCGCCTGCTGAATCTTTTCATCGAACTCAGCCTTGAGTGATTCGTAGGCCTGCTTTTTCTGCTTGGCGCCTTCCTGGGTAAAGTGGTCGAGGACGTGACGCATGTGGGAGAAAACGTTCTCCACGGCCACCTTGTCATTCTTGATAGCTCTGAGGCCGTCCATCGCCTTTTTATTGGCGCGGCGGGCGGCTTCGCTGCGGGGGAGGCCAATGTTACGCAGGAGGATATCACTAATGCTGGCGACGACGAACGGCCTGGCATTATCGTCGTATTTCTTTAGTTCGGTAACGAGGTTGGCGTCGTCCTTGAGATAGAGGGCAGCCAGCTTTTCGCCTTCCGGGCCGAATTTCCACTTCAGGCGCTCCTGCTCCGTGAGCTCGCCGATCTTCTCCAGCTTTTCCCGGGCAATCTCGGCGGCGGTTTTGATATCGCCCATGTCAACCTCCGAAACGTAAAAAGGGCTATTTGCTCAAATAATATTATACTATATTATAAACGGTTCTGTTTGCATTTGGCAGCTATTTGAAAACATCACCCCACATAACTCAGCCCTTAATCCCCCTCTCAAACGGTTTTATTTAAGTACCTCACCCCCTAACCCCCTCTCCTGTCCGCAGGAGAGGGGGGATAATACAGAAGAGGGATCGTGACCCCTCTTAGACACCCCGGTGGATACTAGTTAACTAAGGGGGAGAAAATTTGAGAGGGGGCGCAGCCCCCTCTCTCTTACACTCCCCTCTCCAGCCAAGAAAATAATCGAATTGTTCGATGCACCAGGCTGGAGAGGGGCAAGGGGTGAGGTTTATATCTAATAACCGCTAGGAAACGGAATCTGTTATCTTGTAACGTACACCCAGGCATGATAGATTATTTATGCAAATAGTGGTTTATAAAATGGCAACAACATCAAATACACGCAAAAAGTGGCTACGGCGGGCGGGGTTCATCACCGGTATAGCTGGAATTATCGAGATATTTATTTCTGCGATTTTTATTGTGGAAGGCGGGCCGGGCTGGAGAGCGCTAATCCCGGCATTCGCGTTAACCTTCGTATTCAGTATCCCCTTAATCGTCTGCATGGTCATTAGCCTAACACGACCGTTTATCGGCGGGATGATACTGATAGGGGTAGCAACGGCGATGTTGATTAGAACGATAGTGACCTTTTTCGGCACTCCGTTGGTTAATCCTGTTGCCGAGCTATGGATTTATTCCGGAATAGCATTCTCTCGTGGAGGTCTGCCGTACCTGATTCCGGGGGTTTTAATCACGCTTTCTTCAGAACGGGGCAGAAAAAAGGAGCAGCCAACAACTTAACGAGATATCCGCCTATCTCTTGTTATTCTTCAGCAGCCACCACTCCAGGCCGTCGGCAAGGGCCAGCCAGGAGGCCTCGATGAGGTTGGTGGAGCCGCCGACCGTCCGCCATTCCCTGTCGCCATCGCTGGACGCGATGAGGACGCGCACCTGCGACTCCGTGCCGGTGCTCTCCTCAAGGATACGAACCTTATAGTCGACCAGCTTGACCTTTTCCAGCGAGGGATAGAACTGTAAGAGGGCTTTACGCAGGGCGAGGTCGAGGGCATTAACGGGGCCGTCGCCTTCGGCAGCGGTGTGGATTATCTTCCCATCGATCTTAACTTTTACCATGGCCTCGGAGAGCATCTGGCCGGTCTCTTGGCGCGTCGAAGGCCGGCGCCTGGACTCCACCACGACCAGGAAGTCGACCAGCTCAAAGGGGGGCGTATAATCCGGTCGGGCGCGGTGTAAAAGGAGCTCGAAGGACGCCTCGGCGTTATCGTACTGGAAGCCGCGGCTCTCCAGGTGCTTGACACGCTCCAGCAGCGCTTTGACCTCTTTATCCGAACCGGAGAGGTCGATACCCAGCTCCTTCGCCTTGGTGATGATGTTGCGCTTGCCGGACTGGTCGGAGACAACGGTCCGCTGCAGGTTGCCGACCCGGGCGGGGTCGATATGCTGATAGGCGTCAGGCCACTTGGTGATGCCGTCCATGTGATAGCCGGCCTTATGGCTAAAGGCCGAGGCGCCGACGTACGGGGCATAAGGGTTGGGGGCAACATTAGCCACCTCGCTGACATAGTGAGAAACGTCGGTAAGCATGGCGAGCTGCGCATCGGTAACACAGTCGATGCCCATTTTGAGCTTAAGCGCCGGGATGATGGAGCAGAGGTCGGCGTTACCGCAGCGCTCGCCCAGGCCATTGATGGTACCCTGCACCTGCGTTACGCCGGCGGCGACCGCCGCGAGCGAGTTAGCCGCGGCAAGGCCGTTATCGTTATGGCAGTGGATGCCCAGCGGCACATCGGTCACTTTAGCGGCGGCTTTTACCGCCCTGGTTATCTCGTCCGGCAGGGCGCCGCCGTTGGTATCACAGAGCACCAGGCAGGCAACGCCAGCTTTAGAAGCCACGTCCAATGTTTTCAGGGAATATTCCGGGTTGTGCTTGAAACCGTCGAAGTAATGCTCGACGTCCCAGAAAACGGTAATGCCTTTCGACCTCAAAAAGCGAATCGAATCGGCAATCATTTTCAAGTTCTCGTCAAGGGTGGTCTTGAGGACGTTGAGAACGTGCAGGTCGGAGCCTTTGCCGACGAGCGTGGCGTAGCGCGCGCCCGAATTCAGCAGCACCGAGAGATACGTGTCTTCTTCGGTTTTCACGTTCGCCCGCCGCGTGCTGCCGAAAACGACTATCTTCGCGTTTTTCAGCTTAAGCTCACCGGCACGCCGGTAGAACTCGGCGTCCTTGGGATTGGAGCCGGGCCAGCCGCCTTCGATGTAGCAGACGCCCAGCGCGTCGAGCTTGCGGGCGATATGCAGCTTGTCCACGACAGAAAAGGATATCCCCTCGCTCTGCGCGCCATCGCGCAAAGTGGTATCGTAAAGTTCGACCGATGCCAAAGATAACCTCCAATCAGTTAAGTATCAATTGACAAGTATCAAGTATCAAACCCCCACCCAACCCTTAATATTTTTCAGTATTTATATTTTTCTTGCTATTTGTTACTTGATACTGGTTACTTTCTTCGTTATGATGTCGCCCATCTCTCGCGTCCCCACCTTGATTTGACCCGCACTCATTATATCATAGGTACGGTAGCCCTCATTCAGGACGTCCTCGACGGCTTTTTCCACCGCCGCGGCCTCTTTCTCCAGGCCCAAAGAATAGCGCAACATCATGGCGACGCTGAGGATGGTGGCGATGGGGTTGACCTCGTTCCTCCCGGCATGGCGCGGCGCGCTACCGTGGATCGGCTCATAGAGACCCGATATCCTGACGCCCGTTTTCGGCACACCGGCCAGGCTCGCCGAGGGCAGCATGCCCATCGAGCCGGCCAGCATCGAAGCCTCGTCGGTCAGGATATCGCCGAAGGTATTTTCGGTGACCAGCGTGTCGAGATACCTGGGGTTCTGGATGATGCGCATCGAGCAGGCGTCCACGAGCATGTGCTCCAGCGCTACGTCCGGGTAGTCTTTAGCGACCTCGACGGTCACCTGACGCCACAGACGGGACGACTCCAGCACGTTGGCCTTGTCCACCGAGATTAGTTTTTTCCGGCGGCGTTTCGCCAGCTCGAAGCCGACCCTGACGATACGCTCGATCTCCTGCTCCGAATAAAGCATGGAGTCGACGCCCTTCCGTCCCGCGGCGGTCTGCCAGCGTTTCTTGGGTTTGCCGAAATAGAGCCCGCCGGTGAGCTCGCGCACGAAAACGAAGTCGACGTCTTTAATTACTTCCGGCTTGAGATTCGTCGAGTCCACAAGGACGGGATAGACATGCACCGGGCGCAGGTTGGCGAAGAGCGCCAGTTTTTTGCGCAGCTCGAGCAGGCCGTCCTCCGGCCTGACCTTAGCCAGAGGGTCGTCCCACTTAGGGCCACCCACCGCACCGAGCAGGACGGCGTCCGCCTTTTTACAGGCCCGGACAGTATCCGGGGACACGGCCATACCTTCGGTATCTATCGCTGCACCGCCCACCAGGCGGTAGTCAAGGCCAAAAACGTGCCCGGATTTCTTGCCGATTTCCTGCAATACTTTAACGCCTTCGGCGACGACCTCCGGGCCGACACCATCGCCGGGCAATACTACTAAATTAAACTTCACTTAAGTCCTCCTGGCCAGTCTTTTTTTGGTGTATTCAATAAGTCCGCCGGCGGAGATAAGCTCCGCCATGAAGTCGGGGTAAGCCTTAGCGGTAAAAGTCATACCGTTGGTCAGGTTATTGATCCTGCCCGTAGCCAGGTCTACTTCGAGGATATCCCCGGCCTTGGTATTTTCCACCGCCTCCGGGCATTCGAGCAGCGGCAGGCCGATATCGATGGCGTTGCGGAAGAAGATGCGGGCGAAGGTGGCGGCGATGACGCAGGAGACGCCGGCGGCCTTGATCGCCAGGGGAGCGTGCTCGCGCGAGGAGCCGCAGCCGAAGTTGGTCGTGGCTATAATGATATCACCGGGCTTTACCTTCTCAAGAAACGAGGCGTCGATATCTTCCATGCAGTGCTTAGCTAGCTCGCCCGGCTCGGAGACGTTAAGATAGCGGGCGGGAATAATGACGTCCGTGTTGACATCGGCGCCGTATTTAAAGACCTTGCCTTTTAGTTTCATGATATTTTACCTCCTTCAGGGACCTCACCCCCTCGGTCCCCCTCTCCTGTCCGCAGGAGAGGGGGGATAAGCGAGAGGGGCGGCGCCCCCTCTCGCTAACACACTCCCTTATTTAACTTCTACATACTCCGTGAAGGA
>JBFYTX010000172.1:0-3543 GCA_041300345.1 Dehalococcoidales bacterium
ATCCGGCGGCGGACTACGCGGCGGCGGTGACAGTCAACGTGGACGGAAAAGAGATCGCGTCCGAGAACCTGAGTTTTAAAATACTGCCGCTGGGGACGCTGACGCGCTCGGGAGAGCTGAAGGAAATCGTGGTAAACGACGCGCCCCTGGTGAACCTGGTAACGAAAATGACAGCCACCTTCATCAATAAAGGCCAGATAGACACCTGGGCGAAATTCACGGGCGAAATCTACCGCAACGGCCAGCGTGTGGACACGTTCACGGGAGAAGAGCTCCTGATAGGCAAGGGTCAAGAAGGCAAACTGGTCGCCTATTTCGAGGTCGCCGAGACGGGCGATTACACCATCAAGGGGTGGGTGGTCTACGAAGGGAAGGAGACCGAAGTCAAGGAAATAACGATCACGGTGACGGAAGTGCAGATCGGCAACGTCAGTGAAGTTGACCCGACGGCAGTCCCCGGGGACAACACGCCGTTCACCGCGGACACAGGCATGCCGGTATATCTGTACATCATCATCGGACTGGTCGGGGCCATGGCCGTCACGGGTTCATACCTCTTCATCTGGAGGAGGCAGCAGTTCGTGCCGGTGTTCGTGGGAAGCTATAACAAAGTATTCAAGGAGCTGGCGCACAATAAGCTCTTCAAGAGATTCAAGCTCAACACCAAGAGGACCAAGCATAGCGGAAAAAAATAAAAATGAATAAGGTACTGGTAACCTTATTGCTGGTGCTGTTTTTGGCGGTGTCCCCGGCGGGACCGCTCCGGGCAGACGATAACGCAGCGCCGGTCATCGAGGAAGGCAGTCTCATCGTCCAGATCATCGACGGCGAGGGGACTGCTTTCGGCTGGTCGGCCAACGGCGACCCTAACCCGGGGGACAGGGCCCTGCCTTATATACTCAATGGGGAGGTATTGCACTTCGAGCTGGATGTGAGCGACGCCAACGGGGAGGCGGACCTGATCGCGATGCAGGTAAGGATGAACGTGGGACCGGGCGCTTATTTTTCGGGCATCCTGGTATCGACGACCATCGATCCGGACGCCGGCATTTTTAAGGGGCACTACAGCGGGTTCGCCACGGCAGATGCGAGCATCCCTTCGGGAAAGGCCGATATTAGCATCGATGTAATCGATTCCGCCAACGCCACCGACGCTTACGACCCCTTGATCTACCAGCCGGGGGCGGATATCCTGAAACCCGAGGTGAGCCTGGTTGAAAGCAGGCCGGCGGTGATCTTCCCGCAGTCCGATCCCGGCGACCTGGGCACCGCCGCCAACGAAAACCCGATGTTGCTAACGCCGCAGGCGGTCATCGGCGAGGAGCACATTCCGGTGGTCTTTTCAATATCGCACGCCGGCACCGACATGGTTAACGGCGAGTACGTCATCCCGGTGAGCTCGATCGTGTGGTCGACGACGCCCGAGATCACCGGTAACGCCCTGAGCACCGCCGAGCAGACCATCGCCAGCGAGGTCGCGGAAGGCACCGTCATCGAAGTCTATTACTGGCTCAACGTACCCGCGCTTCAGACGGCCGGGAATTATAGCGGGTCGATAGATTTCCACTTCATGGCAGACTAGATCAAGCAGATCAGGCGCCCTCAGGTATTTTAAAGTCCTCAAAACAAATCCGGCTGTAAGCAACTTCGCTCACCTGTAAATAGTTGCCGAAAAGGCGATGTTGGGGTAAGATTGAAGCTGAGCGTGCGCCTGTAGCTCAGCGGACGAGAGCATCGGTCTTCAGATCTAGCGCTAGGTGTCCTTAACAGTGGTTTTACGTTCAGAATAGTACTTTTAAGTTAGTTACCTAAAATCCATTTTGAAGTTAAAATATCGTCTAGTGTTATCCAGTGTCACTGCGCTGGTTAGCAAAATCTACTACACAATAAACCCTAGAATTTAGTATTTGCAGGCCTTATTGAAAAACCACAAGTGCTGGGTTCCATTCTCCGATAAGCTAAGATACTGAACAATTCAAGCAATTGTTACTTGCATTACACAATCTGGACAATTGTTATCTATTCGCTAGAATTTAAAACGCGCCAAGATTAAGGAGTCTCGCTTGCTTTTAAAATAGAGCATTCCCGGCATTCGTGAAGGCTTTTCCGCGAGCACCCGGCGGCCCCTCCCCCAGCGCAGGCACAAGCACAGGCGCAAGCACAGGAAACACACGCGCAGGATACGCAACCCGTCCCGAAACCAGGCCTCGGTTGGCTAGTCTGTCCCCGGTTGAGTTGGGTGGCGATAATCCCAGCCCATATCGCCGGTGTAATATAGTCGCCATATCCCCGGTCATAATACCGGCCTTGAGCGTCCGGTTCGAGATCTTTTTCCTCGACGTATTTTCCGAACCCTTTTTCTATCTCTTCCCTTTTCTTCTTATCCGCCGCCATTTCTTCTTCGATGGAGCGCACGCGCTCTTTATTGCGGGTATCCACGGCCCGCCGGTATTGTCTTATACCCCAGAGCACCAGAAAGCCGGCCACGAGGATAACGGCGATGATGATATAAAACGATGTACCCAGCCCACCGCCCTGAGAGGGACCGATGGGTATGCTTTCCAGCAGGAAGTTGCCATCCGTGGACTCCACCGAAATATTGAACTGGCTCCCGGGAGACAGGCCGGACCTTTCCCAGGTGACAACGTTATTATTCACCGAGGAAGGCATGGGGCTCACGGAAGAATAGGTCTGATAGTCTACGGGAGAGACCAGGTTTATTTCCAGGCGATCGATGGAGGCTCTATCGTACCAGCCGGGAGTGTAACTGATCCTCCATTTCTTATCTTCCGTGAGTCTTTCGAGCAGATTCGACTGTAGGACGGTAAATTGAATGCCGAAGCTCCGCCCGGGTTGATAGTCCCGGTCCAGGTCAATTCTAGCGCCAGCAAAGCCGCCGTCATTAGCCGGCGTTACTTGAGAGACGGCGCCGCCGTAATTCTCTATCGAGAAATTTTCATTGGGCAGCCCTACCGTTACCCAGGGGATATCGCCGCTGAGGACCTGCCACTGCTGCTCGACGGTGATCCTGACCTGGCCGTCGTTTTGCGGCTCCAGCGTAATGATATAGTCGGATATCCGATACGTGCCCGTATCCGCCGCATGGGCTGGCATCACCATCAGAAGAATAAAGGCTACGACGAAAATTCCAGGGGACAACCGCCGTAGCATTGATGCAGGTATTCGCATCCTTCGCATTCCTTCCTGCCTTTTAAATATGCTTTTTCTCGAAAACCGACCGCCACCGGATGATTCCAGATATCGTTCCAGGGGCCTTTCAGGATATTCCCCAGCTTTTCCTTGAACCATGACTGGCAGGGTATGACCGAGCCATCCGGCTCAACGGTCAGGTTATACTGCGCCGCCGAGCAGGCTTTGACTCCAAAGCCGAACTCCAGAGGATTGAACTGCTTGTAGCAGGTGGGGGAATACCATTCCAGTTTAATGCCGATATCACGGGCGGTTTCCACGGCTTTGGATAAGACATTTTTCAGTTCTTCCGGGGATATCCCCGCATCCTTCTTGCTGCACGTGCCCCGCCCG
>JBFYTX010000190.1:0-3627 GCA_041300345.1 Dehalococcoidales bacterium
ATGAGCTTCTTCGTTTTTACCGACGGCAAGACGGTAGTTCCCACCGTGCCCGCCTGCGATTATAAACGCATCTACGACGGCAACAGGGGGCCGAACACGGGCGGGATGGGCAGCTACACGCCGCCGGAGTTTTACAATGACCTACTCGGTAACATCATCGTGAAGACCATCATGACGCCGGCGATCCTGGCCCTGGCGGACGCGGGTCGACCCTATCAAGGCACACTCTACGGCGGCCTGATGATCACCAATAACGTCCCCAGGGTAATTGAGTTCAACTCGCGCCTTGGCGACCCGGAGACGCAGGTGGTCCTGCCGCGGCTCAAGACCGACCTCGTGGAAATTATGCTGGCGGTGATAGAAAACAGGCTGGACAAGATTAAAATAGAATTCGATAATGACGCCTGTGTGGGCGTGGTGATGGCCTCCGGTGGCTACCCGGGCAGCTATAAGACTGGCTTCCCCGTCAGCGGCCTCGGTGACCTGGATAAAGACATCATGGTGTTCCACGCCGGGACGCGGGTAGGTGAAAAAGGGGAGGTCGTAACCAGCGGTGGGCGCGTGCTGACGGTGGCAGCCAGGGGCAAAGACCTTAAAGAAGCCAGGGAAAAGGTATATAAAAACATATCCAGGATAAAGTTCGAGGGCGTATATTACAGGAAAGACATTGCCGGGATCAAGTAAGAGGTAAAAAACATGATTCAACCGTTAGTCGGCGTCGTCATGGGCTCGAAATCAGATGTCGAAATCATGCAGTCGGCGGTAGAAGTGCTGACTTCTCTGGGTATCGGGCACGAGGTCAGCGTCATTTCTGCCCACCGTACCCCGGATAAAGCCAAGCATTACGCCCAGTCGGCTCGCGAGCGGGGCATCGAGGTCATCATCGCGGGAGCGGGCATGTCTGCCCACCTGCCGGGTGTCCTGGCCAGCTGGACGACGCTGCCGGTCATCGGGGTGCCCATGGCCTGCGGAGAACTAAAAGGGGTCGATGCCCTCTACTCCATCGTCCAGATGCCGGCTGGCATACCGGTCGCCTGTATGGCCATCGGCAGCGCCGGCGCCAAGAACGCCGCCTATCTCGCCGCCGAGATCCTGGGACTGAAACACGATAAAATCAGACGGGCCTACGAGAAGTACCGGAGCGAACTCCAGGGAACGTAGCCAAAACACCCCCAAAAGTGTTAAAATGACAAGCTGGTATGGAGGACGTCATGATTGAGCGCTACTCCCGTCCCGAGATGAAACGGGTCTGGTCCGACGAGAATAAGTTCACCAAGTGGCTCGACGTAGAGATAGCCGTCTGTGATGCCTGGGCGGAACAGGGCACTATCCCGCGCAACGCCATCCCCAAGATAAAGCTCGCCAAGTGCAACCTCAAGCGCATGGAAGAAATCCTGGAGGAGACCCGTCATGACATGACCGCCTTCCTCGGCTCCGTGTCCGAGAGCATCGGTGACGAATCGCGCTTCATCCACATGGGACTGACCTCTTCCGACGTCATGGACACCGCCACCAGCCTCCAGATGGTCGAGGCCGTCAATATCCTGATGCAGGACGTTAAAGACCTTACGGCCGTCCTGGCGCAGCGGGCGATAGAGCACAAATACACCCTGATCATCGGGCGGACGCACGGCGTTCATGCCGAACCAACAACCTTCGGGCTAAAAATAGCGCTGTGGGTCGAGGAAATGCGGCGCAACCTGCACCGCCTGGCCGAGGCCAGAAAAATCGTCTCGGTGGGCAAGATATCCGGGGCGGTCGGGACCTATGCCACGGTGCCGCCGCAGGTCGAGCTGCGGGCCTGCTACAAGCTCGGGCTCGAGCCGGCGCCGATATCGAACCAGGTATTGCAGCGCGACCGGCATGCGCAGTTCGTGACTACGCTGGCGATCGTCGCCGGTTCGCTGGAAAAGTTCGCCACGGAGATCAGGGCGCTGCAAAAGACCGAGGTCAGGGAGGTAGAAGAGCCATTCGGGGGAGGCTTCGTCTCCACCGGCTCGTCCGCTATGCCTCACAAGCGCAATCCCGAGCTGACCGAGCGGGTCTGCGGCCTGGCGCGGCTGGTCCGAGGCTACGCGGTAACGGCGCTGGAAAACCAGGCCCTCTGGCACGAGCGGGACATCAGCCATTCGTCCAACGAACGCATCATCCTGCCCGACGCCTGCCAGACGCTGGACTATATCCTGGCGCTTTTCACCTCGGTAATGAAAAACCTGCAGGTCTACCCGGACCGGATGAAAAAGAATCTCGAAATGACACGCGGGCTGGTGTTCTCGCAGCGGGTCATGCTATCGCTCATCGAAACGGGGCTGAGCCGGAAACAGGCCTACGAGATAGTCCAGAGAAACGCGATGAAAGCCTGGAAAGGGCCGAAGGGTTTCCTGGCCCTACTCAAAGCCGACGCCGAGCTTACCGGTGCCCTGCCGGTCAAAGAGCTCGAAGCGCTTTTCGATTACCAGTATTACCTGCAGCACGTCGACGAGATATTCCAGAGACTGGGCCTGACCAAGTCGCAATGGCTGAGCACTTCCCCGCAAAACAAACATGGAGAGACGAAGTCATAAGACATCGACCAGAGAGGTATTATTCCATGCCAGACGATATACCGCCCGTATTATTGAACACCGAGCTTCCGCTGCCGGTATTCATCCGCGGCAAGGTGCGCGATACCTACGACCTCGGCAGCCACCTGCTCATCGTGTCCACCGACCGCATCTCCGCGTTCGACGTGGTTCTGCCAACCGGCATCCCGCTGAAAGGGCACGTCCTGAACCGCCTCTCCTCCTTCTGGTTCCGGCGCACCGCTGACATCATGCCCAACCACATGACTGAAGCCATTGACGACGTCCACTGCCTCGACTCTTATGTCCCGGAAGGGCAGCGATTCGCCTACCCGACCTTCCTCCGCGGGCGCTCGATGGTGGTCAAGAAGGTAAAACGCATCGCGGTGGAATGCGTAGTGCGGGGCTATATGGCGGGGTCCGCCTGGGCGGAATATAAACAACGGGGGACAATCGGCGGGCGGCCGATGCCCAAAGGCCTCCAGGAGAGCCACGAGCTGTCGCAGCCGCTATTTACCCCCACCGCCAAAGCCGACACCGGCCACGATGAGCCTATCGACGCCAAAGAAATCTCCAAACTGCTGGGACCGCTCATCGCCAGAGAGATGGAAGAAAAGAGCCTGGCGATATACTCTTCCGCCCGGGAGTACGCCAGCAGCAAAGGCATTATCATCGCCGACACCAAGTTCGAGTTCGGCATGGATAACGGTCGACTGACCCTCATCGACGAGCTCCTTACGCCCGATTCCTCCCGTTTCTGGGACGCCGTGCAGTATAAAGAGGGTCGACCCCAGGCGAGCTTCGACAAGCAGCCCGTTCGCGATTGGCTGACGGCTTCCGGCTGGAACAAAGAGCCGCCCGCCCCGGAGCTGCCGCCGGACGTCATCGAGGATACTTCAAAACGTTACGTGCAGGCCTACGAAAAACTCACCGGCAGGCAACTGGCGACGCTGCAGTAATCTACCGTTCCAGGAAACCCTTGGTGCTGGGGAGCTCCCCGGCGATACGCGGGTCGAATCGGGTGGCTCTATCCAGCGCCCTTCCCAGAGCTTTAAAAAGCGCCTCG
>JBFYTX010000222.1:0-5102 GCA_041300345.1 Dehalococcoidales bacterium
TTTGTCAAGTATTTTCTCCTTTTTTCGCGTGGTAAA
Organism: Dehalococcoidales bacterium; assembly: GCA_041300345.1. GTDB lineage: Bacteria > Chloroflexota > Dehalococcoidia > Dehalococcoidales > RBG-16-60-22 > JBFYTX01. The sequence goes on from JBFYTX010000222.1 coordinate 37, forward strand.
AAGAAGGGCGGCTGACGCCCCTCTTAGACACCCGATACGATACTCCCCTTTCACCCTTTCCCCCGGTATTGTTTGGATTTGGCGGCTAAGTGAAAACCTCACCCCTGCTCCTCTCCAGCCTGGCGCATTGAGTAATCCACAAATTTTCTCGGCTGGAGAGGGGAGTATTTCGAGCATAGATAGTAATACTGTTTGAGAGGGGGATTAAGGTGGTGAGATGTATAATTCCCTCGGACAAAGGAAAATATTTTGTTCTTACCCGTTCCTGAAATTGCGTACGATCTCCCGCAGCCCCGGTCTTTTGCCGTACATCAGCAGGAAGGTCCTGACTATCCTGGTCGTCAGCAGCAGCCCGCCGACGATGCTCAAAAGCAGCACGATGATGCTGGCGGCTATCTGCCAGACGGGCACGTCCGTCGCTCCCAGTCGCATCATCAGCGTTACCGGCGCGGTAATGGGGAAGATGGTGAGGGCTACAAACGCCGGATTATTGGGGAAAAGCATTATCAGCGAAGATATCCATAGCGGTGCCACCGCCCCCAGCGTGAATATCGTGGCCAGCTGCTGTCCCTCCCGCGCCGAAGGGCTGATCGCCCCGATGCCCGTGGAGATCACCGCGAACAGCAGGTAGCCAAGCACGAAATACACCACGCACAGTATGAGAAAGCTGGGCGATATCTGAAGGCTGCTGAAAAACCCCCCGATCGATGATGACGCCAACATCAACAGCAGCGGGGCGGAAACCACCCAGACCACTACCTGCACCAGCCCGGCGGCGCCCAGTCCCAGCACTTTCCCCGTCAGGAGTTGCCGGACGGAAACCGACGACAGCAGCACCTCTATGAGCCGGCTTTCCTTTTCATCGCCCAGCCCCTGTACCAGGTAAGCGGAAGAGAAGGTGATGGAAAGCACCAACAGCAGGCTGAATATCCCCGGGATTAGAAGATTCCCGAACCCGCCCTGCTCGGGTGATACCTCGCCCTCCGGCGTGATTCTCGTGGTGACGAGGTTTATCGGCGACTGTATCAGGGCGGCTTCGGTGTCGGAGACCTTGCCCGCCAGCATGTTGCTGGTGATGAAGTTTTTGATGGAAGCTGTCGTCTGGGGCGGTGTCTCCAGCTGTTTTTCCAGCGTGTAGCGGTTGATGACCCCGGTGATGTAATAGTCCGGGGAAACGATAAAATACTCTTTGATCTCCCCGCCGGCCAGCGCCGCCACGATCTCGAGCCGGTCGGTGTAGCCCACCAGCCTGATGTTGCCCTGCTGAGTGTAGCTGTCGAACCCGCCCGCCTCGTCGATGTACCCGATTTTTACCTCTTCCGCCGCTGACGGCCCGATGACCCCCGAGATGATCTGCGAGACTCCTATCGCCAGCAGCGCCACCAGCGGTACGACGAACGTCATGATGATGAACGCCGGCCGGCGGATCGTGCTGGCGAACTCATGCCGGAATATCAGCAGCGTTTTATTCATTGTCCTTACCTACGACCTCCAGGAATATCTCGTTCAGCGGAGGGGTGGCTATCTCGAAGCGGTTGACGGTGACGCCGCGCTTGACCAGCGTTTCCAGTATCTGCTGGGGCGTTGTCTTGCCGTCCAGTACCAGCTCTGTGTAGCCCCGGCCGGGTCGCTTTTCCGCCACGCCCGGCAGCTCTCCCGGGTCGCCTTTGATATCGACCAGCACGGCGTTGTTGCGGTATTTTGCCTTGATTTCCGCCAGGCCGCCGTAAAGGACCGCCCTGCCCTTGTTCACCATCAGGATGCGGTCGCACATCTCTTCTACCTGGTTCATCTGGTGCGTGCTCAGGATCACCGCCCGTCCTTTGTTCCGCAGGTCGACGATCATCTGCTTGGAGAGCTCGGTATTGACCGGGTCCAGACCGAAAAAAGGCTCGTCAAGGATGATCAGCTGTGGCTCGTGGATGATGGTCACGATGAACTGGATGAGCTGCGCCATGCCCTTGCTGAGCTCTTCGATTTTCTTGTTCCGGTTGGCCGTCATGCCGGTCAGGTCGAGCAATTTGAGGGCCTTCGCGGCGGCGGTATTACGGTCCATGCCCTTGAGCGAGGCCAGGTAGCCGATGGCGTCCAGCACCCGCAGCTTTCGGTATAGCCCTCTTTCCTCGGGCATGTACCCGAGCCTGTTTTTAGTGCCTTCCGAGATTTTCTCGCCGAAGACGGTCACGCTGCCCGCGTCCGGTTTGATGATGTCCATCATCATCCTGATGGTGGTGGTCTTGCCGGCGCCGTTCGGGCCGATGAGCCCGAATATCTCGCCCTCGTTCACGGTAAAAGTAAGGTCGTTAACGGCTACCTTGTCGGCGTAGGACTTGTTGACGTGGTTTACTTCAACCGCGGGCATAACGAAAAAATTATAGCATATCTCTATTGACGGTGGATACTAGCGGCTGGTTTTATCGCGATGGCGCGGGCGCTCCGGTGCGTCCGCCGGAAAGCCCGGTCGACCCAGCAGGAACCGGGACAGCGATAGCCTCGGCACGTGTCTCACCTCGGCCAGCATGCGTAGCATGAGGATGACGACGATGCCCCGGCAAACCCCGGAAAGGGTAAAGAGCGTGCGCAGCTGGTAGCCGAGGAGCTCGGGCAGGTGGGGCGCCAGGTAGCCTCCGATCGTCGCCCCGGTAAAGGTAGCCAGGCAGGTGATGGCGTTAAAGACGGCGATGTGCTTGGTGCGGTTTTGGTCTTCCGAGGCGTCGTACATGAAGTTGACGGCCGCCAGGTTGAACCCTGACCAGGCGAAGCCGCTGAAGATTTCGGCGAAGACCAGGTAGTAAATGTTGCTGCTGGCCAGCCATAACACGGGGACGATCGGCAGCAGGCACGATGTCACCTTGATGACCTTCATATTGCCGGCCGTATCGGCCCGCCGCCCCCAGTACGTCAGGAACACCAGGCTGGAAATGGCTGCGCTGGAGATGATAATGGTATAGGTCAGGTAGCTGAAACTGAGGTCGCGCAGCATGTAGACGGAAAAGAAGGGGCTGGCCAGGTTGGCGGCGAAGCTTATCAAGGCCACGTAGACGGTGAACCTGCCCAGGTTGGAGGTACCTACGTGGCTGACCATGTGGAATACGCTGCGCTCATTGTCCCCGTTTTCTGCCGGCTCCGGCTCGTACATCCGCGAGAGGAAGTAAAGAGAAAGCCAGCGGAACGCCGCCGCCCCGCCCAGGAGTATCGCGTAACCGATGAACGGCGTGTGCGTGAGCAGCTGTAATATCCCGCCGGCGGCGAAGGAAAAGACCAGCGTGATTGTCCCCGCTATTCTCCCCCGCGCGCTGAAATACCTGCCTCTCAAGCGTATCGGAACCAGGTCCGCCATCAGGCTGCCCCAGGCAGGATTGGCTATCGCCCCGAACGCGGTGCTGACGGTTACGAACGCTATCAGCCACCAGACCTGGTCGTCGCTGATGATAAAGGGGATGAGGAGGATCGGTATGTACATGAACGCGTGCATGAACACCATCGGCAGTATCAGGCCCTTGCGGCTCCCCGCCCGTTCCGATAGTTGGGGGGCCGCCAGCTGTGAAAAGCCCACCACCAGCTGCGGCATGCTCGTAAGCAGCCCCACCTGCGAGGTCGTGGCCTTGAGCTCTAATGCCAGAGGCGTGATGAAATTCTGTACCAGCCCCAGCATGGCGGCATACGCCGCCCCGTCCAGGACGCTGTATCTTAAACTGCTTCTGACCGCATGGGTGCGGCGCGGTATCTTCATAACCCTTCTTGCCCAATAAAAAAACCCGGAAGTTTTGCTCCCGGGCCTGGTGCACTCTCTGTTTATTTAAACTGGTTTTATGTCCCGTACAAACCAGAGGTACACCTAGCTCGCCGCATTCTCCCTTTCATGCCGGCAACGTGCCTGTTTTTTTTGTTACCCCGGTTTGTAACTAACATCAGCCTTCAAACGGCTCCTGTGAAAATAATGCTAATTATATTATACGTGACGATTTACTGTCAATGGAAAGGTTTCTGTTGCCTGCGGTTGATTTTCGGTATTCACCCCCTTTTATCCCCCTCTCCAGCCGAGAAATTCTTTGGATTACTCAATGCCCCAGGCTGGAGAGGGGCAGGGGTGAGGTTTTCACTTAGCGACCGAATGCAAACAGTACAAATAAAAAAGAGGGATTGTGAGCTCTCTTAGACGCCCAGGATGGAAAAATCAGCCCTTCCCAGACTCCCCTACTTTTTCTCAGGTTTCGTGTCAATGCCGGTCAGCCGCACTCTCTCTCCCCGCTGCGCCGCCTGACGGGCGCGGGTGATATCGCCGAGATCTATCCCCCAGCCCTCTTTAAGGGTGCCGGCGCCGAGCATGATGGCCATCTCGATGTGCGGCCGCCTGACGTTCTGCCAGGCAAGGGGGCCGTGGGACATACCCCGGGGGATGAACATCGCGAAATTTTTATTAAAGCTCATCTCTTCTCCACCGAGGGCAAAGGTCATGTCAGCGCCCAGATCCTCGGGGTTTTCAGGGTCGTTGCCGATATGCAGGACAATCTCGTCGAAGTTATCGTGCTTCATTTCCCCGATGACAGTAGTCACGGCCCAGATCCAGCCGAACTCGATATAGGTCTTAACGCCGGGCACCTGCACGCCGCTCATGTAGGTCATCGTGGGGCTCTGCCGGCCCTGACCGGTGATAGAGCCGGGCGACTCCCGCATGGGGCTCCTGATGACATACTGCTCGTAGTCGAACCTGTCCTTCTTGACCGGCAGGCCCGGCTTAGGAACGGAGAGGCCGCTTTTCGCCCAGCCCTGGGTGACCTCGCCGGTGCCCAGGATCATAGACATTTCCACGTGCGGGAACTCGAACTTATGCCAGATGATTGGCCCGTGCGGCACGCCGCGGGGGATAAAGATACCGGTGGTGGTGTTAAAGGTAACAGGCTGACCGCCGATATAGAAGGTGATCTCCCCACCCAGCACCTGTGGCCGCTCGAAGTCGCCGCCCCAGTGCAGGACGATCTCATTATAGTCGTGGACGTGCTCATGTATATGGGGATTGGGGGACGGTATATCGCTGATCCAACCGAGCTCGATATAGGTGTTGC
>JBFYTX010000234.1:0-2885 GCA_041300345.1 Dehalococcoidales bacterium
CCCCGCCGAAAAAAGGGTGAGGGTAACTTACCCGGATATCCAGGGTATCTATGCCTGGAGCTCCGGCGACGATATTTCCCGGGTGTGGCGTATCGCCTCGAAGTACCGGCTCGAAGCCGAGGAAGTGGAGCTTACCTATGGGATAAAACCGAATAACAAGACGGCGACTATCGTTGAGCTCTGGACCGACCGCGATTTCGCCCTTTATCTGGACAACGCCCTTTTAGAGAGCAAGCCCAATCCCTACGGCTTTATCCCCTTCGTCCTTTTTCCTAACCTCCGCGAGCCCAAGAAGTTCTGGGGCGTCTCCGACCTCCCCCAGATCATGGAGTCGCAGCGCGAGCTCAACCGCGCCCTGAGCCAGCTTTCCCGCATCCTCGAGCTTTCCGGCAACCCCATCGCCGTGCTGGAGAACGTCGAGGAGTCCGAGGACATCGCTATCCGCCCCGGTGCCGTCTGGAATATCCCCGAGGACGCCAAGGCCTATCTGCTCGACCTTTTACATGGCGGCGGCATTAGTCTGCACATCGACTACATTAATCTGATTTATCGCGTCCTTCACGACCTCTCCGAGTCGCCGCGGTCGGCCTTCGGCAGCACCGAGCGCGACCTCTCCGGCGTGGCGCTGGAGATAGACCTCCAGCCCTTGCTCCAGAAGGTCCGCCGCAAGAGGATTATCCGCTCCGCTGCCTATAACCGCCGCAATGATATGGTCCTCAGGCTGCTGGAAAAATACGGGGGGCTGGACTATGGTCCCGCGGTGGGCAACCGGCTGCATGTTATCTGGAGCCCGGTCCTCCCCAGGGACGTCGAGCGACGCGTCAACAGCGAGCAGGTCATGGTTCAAACAGGCATCCATTCCCGCCGCACCGCCATGAACGAGGTCGGCGTGCGCGATCCCGATTTCGAGTTCAAGCGGTGGCTGGAGGAGCGGGAATCTATTTTGAAAATGAATAAAGAGCTTAATGCCAGGTCGGCGCGGGGCGCGGCGAGAGAGAGCGCTTTGGTCCCCCGGGCGGAAGGCATTGAGGAATAGCCAGGAGGGAAGATGGATACTGAAAAACAGCCGGAAAGCATTGAAAATACCGGCAGCGTCATTGAAGAAAACGTTAACCATGAAGCTCTCATGAATGAGCTTAATGCCCGCGGCGCCCGCATCATCCGGCTCGAACAGGATATTGCGACTAATGAGAGTGAGATAGTCGCGCTGAAGATTGAGCTGGACGGGCTGAAGCAGGCCGTGGACGCGCGGGACAGGGCGATGGCGCTGGCGGTAGTCGACTTCAAACAAACGATAGTGGAGGCCAACCCGGGCCTGCCGCCGGAGCTTATCGCCGGCGATACCATTGCGGCGGTCAAGGAGTCGCTGTATAACGCCCGCGCCATCGTTGAAAAGGTTCGGCAGGAAATGGACGCGGCGGCCGCCAGGGCCCGTATACCTGCGGGTGCGCCGCAGCGCCTGGCGCCCGACCTCTCGGGACTGTCCCCGCGGGAGAAGATCCAGCAGGGCCTGAAATAAGCGGTTAGTTGGGAAACTTGTCATAAAGTTGGAAACGAATGTCCGGGAGTTGAAGCTGAATTAACATAATGTTGGAAACGGATAACAGCTATAAAAAATGACCTCTCAGCTTAAAATCAAAAAATAAAAAAATGAAAAACAGATAACGAATCCCCCGCCCCGGGGGAAAAGGGGCGGAACTAGTAACTAGTAACTAGAGACTAATAACTAATAAAAAGGAGGAAAACAATGGCTTTAACATTAGCCGAAGCATCCAAGCTTTCCAATGACCTGCTGATGCAGGGAGTGGTGGAGACCATCGTCAAGGAATCGCCCGTCCTGCAGAAGCTGCCCTTCGTCGAGATTGTCGGCAGTGGCCTGACCTATAACCGGGAAAACACCCTCCCCAACATCGATTTCTATGACGTGGGCGATACCTGGGCGGAATCTACCCCGACCTTCACGCAGGTGACCGCCAACCTCAAGATTATGGGCGGCGATGCCGACGTCGATAACTTCCTCAAGGCCACCCGCAACAATATCCAGGACCTCGAGGCGGCCGTGGTCGAGCTGAAGGCCAAGGCCCTCCAGCAGAAGTTCGAGGAGGTCTTCATCTACGGCGATAGCTCCGTCAACGCCAAACAGTTCGATGGCCTCAGGAAGGTCATCAATACCGGCGCGGCCGGCCCGCAGGTCATTGCCATGGGGGCGACCGGCGCTACTCTGACGCTCGCCAAACTCGATGAGCTCATCGACGCCGTCAAGGGCGGCAAGCCGGATATGCTCCTGATGAGCCGCCGCTCGCGGCGCAAGATCAACGCGCTGGTCAGGGCGGCCGGCGGCATGATCCAGACCGAGCAGGACAAGTGGGGCAACTTCGTCCAGCTCTGGGACGGCGTGCCCATCGGCGTTAACGACTGGATTCTCGATACGCACGTCCTCAGCGGCAGCGTGGAGACCGCCACCACCGGCGGCACCAGCTCGACCATCTACGCCGTGCAGCTCGGGGAGGGCGCCCTGTGCGGGCTGACCAGCCCCGGGTTCCTCCAGGCCGAGCCCATCGGCTCGCTGGAAAGCAAGGACGCCTCGCGGACCCGTGTCAAGTGGTACGTCTCTCTGGCGCTGTTCAGCTCCATCAAGGCTGCGGCTCTCATCGGCGTCCAGGATTAGATGTCGGTCTACTGTATCCCCTCTCCCTCGATGGGAGAGGGACAAAGGGTGAGGGTGAAAGTAACAAACTATAAAAAGCGGGGGAGCGAAAACCCTCCCCCGCCGAGGAGGAAAAAAATGTCTAGAAACGAATCAGCCGTATGGTTTTGCCGGTTCCGGCTCAGCAAGTACTTTGAAAATATCGAAGCCTACCGCGGCACCGAAGCGGAGTTCCATC
>JBFYTX010000006.1:0-3479 GCA_041300345.1 Dehalococcoidales bacterium
CCGGCTGCGAGTGGCCGCTGAAGGTGTCAAATGAAGATCATCACTAATTTTAAAGAAGCTATAGAAGCGGTGTCACGGCGGGCTGCCGGTTTGTCGCCTGACGTTGAACTGGAACAGACCGTGCGGCAGATTATCGACGAGGTGCGCCGCCGCGGCGATGCCGCCGTTCTTGATTTTACTAAGAAGTTCGACGGCGTGAGGCTGGCTGCACTGGAAGTCGATAAACGAGAGATCGACCGGGCTTTCCGCCGGATAGACGCCGCGCTGCTTGCCGCCCTTGAGCTGGCTGCGAAGCGCATCGCCGCCTTTCACTCCCGGCAAAAGCGGAGTCTCCTGCGCGATAATACCAAATCAAAACTAGGCTGGGTGATAAAACCGCTGGAACGGATCGGCGTCTATGCCCCCGGCGGCACGGCGCCGCTGCCCTCATCACTGCTGATGACGGCCGTTCCCGCCCGCGTTGCCGGCGTTAAAGAGATCATCCTGGCCACCCCTCCCGGCAGAGATGGAGAGGTACCGGCGGTGATGCTGGCGGCGGCAAAGATGGCAGGCATCGACCGCGTTTTCTCCATCGGCGGCGCCCAGGCTATCGCCGCACTGGCCTACGGCACGGAGTCCGTCCCCGGCGTGGACAAGGTCTGCGGGCCCGGCAATCTCTACGTTACCCTGGCCAAAAAAATGGTCTTCGGGACGTTCGGTATCGACGGGCTTTACGGGCCGAGCGAAGTAATTATTATCGCTGATAACACGGCTAATGCCGGTTACATTGCCGCCGATCTCCTGGCCCAGGCCGAGCACGGCTCGGGGGCCTCGGCGATATTGATTACCACCTCGCGGAAGCTGGCGAACAGTGTAAACCGTGAAATTGAAACCCGAATTATAGCGCTGGAGCGTAAGGGCATTATCGCCGAATCTCTGGAAAAGCGCGGCCTCATAGTCCTCGTGGACAACATTGATCAAGCCATAGAGCTGGCCGACCTCTATGCGCCGGAGCACCTCTGCCTGGTGGTTAAGGACGCCGCCTCTTACGTCGGCAAGATGAAGAACGCCGGCTGTCTCTTTATCGGGGAGGACTCTCTCGAAGTGCTCGTGGATTACGTCGCCGGGCCAAGCCACGTCCTGCCCACGGGCGGTACGGCGCGCTTCGGTTCGCCGCTGAATATCCTGGATTTCGTTAAACTGACTACCGTCATTAACATGGATAAAAAAGACGTCCGCCAGCTTGGCCGGGCGGCCTCCACCCTCGCCAGGGCGGAGGGACTTGACGCCCATGCCCGCGCCGCGGAAATAAGGCTCAGCGACATTGACAGGGGAGGCGATAAATGACCGGATCCGATGGCATCGAAAAGCTGATACGTCCCGGTCTGGTGGGATTCACCGGCTACAGCGCCAGCACCTCACCGGATACGCTGGGGGGCAAAGTTGACGTGCCGCCGGGGGGCATCATCAAGATGAACGCCAACGAGAACCCCTACGGCTGTTCCCCCCGTGTCCTCAAGGCTTTAGCCGCCGCCTCTAACCTTAATATTTATCCCGACGACGGCCAGCAGGAGCTGCGCAGGCGCCTGTCCGCTTATGCCGGCGCCCCCGCCGACTGTGTTGTGGCGGGGCATGGCAGCAACTCTTTGATCGATCTGCTGGTTCGACTTTTCGTCGGTCCGGGCGACGAGGTCATCAACTGCGTGCCCACTTTTGACATCTACCGTTTCAGCACCGAGATATCCGGCGGCACCGTGGTCAATGTTGCCCGCGACGATAATTTTGAGGTTAGTGTTAGCGCTGTTATGAAAGCTATCAGCCCCAGGACCAAGCTGATATTCCTGGCTACTCCCAATAACCCCACCGGGAACATCATCCCGCTGGATGACCTGCTGAAAATCATTGAAACCGGCCTGCCGGTGGTCGTTGACGAGGCCTATTACGAATTCAGCGGCGAGACGGCCATGCCTCTGCAACACGAATATCCGAACCTCATCGTGTTGCGGTCGTTCAGCAAGTGGGCCGGCCTGGCCGGCCTGCGCGTCGGCTACGGAGTTTTCCCGCCGCGCATCGCCGCTTATATAATGGCGATCAAGATCCCGCATAGCGTCAGTGTGGCCGCGGAGATCGCCGTCCTCGAGTCTCTGGCCGACCTCGCGTATCTCCAGAGTAAAGTCAGGGCCATCATCGAGGAGCGGTCGCGTCTTTTCAATGAGTTGCAGAAGTTCAGCTGGCTGAAACCTTATCCCTCGCGGGCCAATTTTATCTACGTTGCTGTTCTCAAAGGCAGTGCCGCCGATCTGCACCTTAATCTCCAGCGGAAGGGCATCCTGGTGCGCTACTTCGACCGGCCCCTGTTAAAGAACAGCATCCGTGTCAGCGTAGGCAAGCCGGAACATACCGACGCCCTCGTAAAAGCCCTTAAAGAGATTTCGTAAATTGCCGCTTCGGTGTACTCCCTTTTGTTCTGTTTGCCATTGTTTGCATTTGGGGCATTTGTATCACTCACCCCCTGCCCCCTCTCAAACAGCTATATTTTCTATATCGAATTATTCGATTGTTTGAGAGGGGGAGAGAATTAGAGAGGGGGCTTCGCCCCCTCTCTTCTAGGTACTCCCCTCTCCAGCCATAAATATCCTTAATACCTCACAATATCTCCGGCCGGAGAGGGGTCAGAGGTGAGTTTAGCACGGACAATTAATAGCAAATGGTATCTTCGTTATTTATGCTTGACAAACTGTATACATATGTTATAATACATAACATATCATGTTAGTTACATGTTATAGTTTATAAGGAGAACGTTATGAATCCGTCTGGCGATATCCTGGAAAAAGTAGTTGCATATCAAAAAGAGCAGGGCTACTCCGATCAGCAGATGGCGGAGAAAATAGGGTGCAGCAGGCCTCTATACCAGCGGACGCGCACCGGTCGCATCGCTATCGGCGGTACGTTTCTCAAGGGCGCCATGAGATTACTGGCGACCCCGGAAACGGGAAAACGCTACGCTACTGTTAAACGGGAAACAAAAGAGACGACTATCAACCTGGAACTAGACCTGGACGGCTCCGGAAAATGGGAAATAGCCACCGGTATCCATATCTTCGATCATTTGCTTTCCGCCCTGGCCAGGCACGGGTTATTTGACATAAAGATAATCGCTAGCGGTGATGATCCGCACCATCTCGTAGAGGATGTGGCTATCTGTCTGGGGCAGGCCTTCGGCAAGGCGCTGGGGGACAAAAAGGGCATCGTTCGCACGGCGGATGCTATTGTACCCATGGATGAGACTTTGGCCGCGGTTGCCGTCGATCTCGGCGGCAGGGGCTACGCCGTCCTAGACCTGCCGTTCGCCGGCAATGATATGTCCGGCCTTGCCCCCGATCTTGTCCGCCATTTCCTGGAGTCCTTTGCAAATGAAGCCCGGATGAACCTGCATGCCCGGATATTGTACGGCAGCAACGACCATCACAAGGCCGAGGCGCTTTTTAAAGCTCTGG
>JBFYTX010000027.1:0-2695 GCA_041300345.1 Dehalococcoidales bacterium
GCGGTATCGTTAGGTTCAGGGAATAAGGCCGGCCGTGCTTTCCTGTGTTTGAAGTCATTATCTGCCCGGGATTGTCCTTGCCGCTGCCGCCGTATTGCGCCGCGTCGCTGTTCAATGTTTCCGTCCATGTCCCCGCCAGCGGCACCCCGATATCGTAACTAAAAAAGGTCTCCGGCGTAAAGTTGCAGACTACGAGTACAAGGTCCTCCGGCGAACGCCCTTTACGTAAGAAGCTGATGATGCTGTGCCTGGCATCGGCGGTATCGATCCACTCGAATCCCGCCGGGTCGAAATCGATTTCATGCAGCGCCGCCTGGTCGCGATAGAGTGAATTGAGGTCGGTCACCCACTGCTGCACACCCAGGTGCGGTTGATACTGGAGCAGGTGCCATTCCAGGCTCTCTTCGTGCGACCATTCACCCCGCTGCCCGAACTCCCCGCCCATGAACAGCAGCTTTTTCCCCGGCTGCGCGTACATATAGCCGAGGAGCAGCCGCAGCCCGGCGAACTTTTGCCAGTCGTCCCCCGGCATCTTGTGTAGCAAAGATGCTTTGCCGTGGACGACCTCGTCATGGGAGAGCGGCAGGACGAAGTTCTCGGTAAAGGCGTAGACCATCCGGAAGGTGAGGTCGTTCTGGTGGAAGCTGCGGTGCACGGGGTCGCGGGTGATATACACCAGCGTATCGTGCATCCAGCCCATGTCCCACTTGAGCCCGAAGCCCAGCCCGCCGCTTGAGGTCGGCCGCGATACCATCGGCCAGGCGGTCGATTCCTCGGCGATGGTCTGGACGTCGGGGTGCGCGCGGTAGACGGCCTCGTTAAGCTGACTGAGGAAGGTTATCGCCTCCAGGTTTTCCCGCCCGCCGTATTTGTTCGGTCGCCACTCGCCTTCTTTCCGTCCGTAGTCGAGGTAGAGCATCGAGGCTACGGCGTCGACCCTCAACCCGTCGGCGTGATATTTGTCCAACCAGAACAGGGCGCTGCTTTTCAGGAAGCTCCTGACTTCGTTGCGACTGTAATTGAAGATATAGGTGTTCCAGTCGGGGTGGATGCCCTGGGCGGGGTCGGCGTGCTCGTAAAGGTGCGTGCCGTCGAAGAAGGCCAGCGCGTGTTCGTCGTTGGGAAAGTGGGACGGCACCCAGTCTAAAATAACGCCGATGTTGCGCCGGTGCAGGTAGTCTATCAGGTACATGAAGTCCTGCGGCGCGCCGTAGCGGGCGGTAGGAGCGAAGTAGCCGGTCGTCTGGTAGCCCCACGAACCGTAAAACGGGTGTTCCATGACCGGCAGGAACTCGACGTGTGTGAAGCCCATTTTGTTGACATAATCCGCGAGCAGCGGGGCCGTTTCTTGATACGTCAGCCGGCGGTTGCCTTCCTCCGGGACACGCCGCCACGACCCCAGGTGCACCTCATAAGTAGATATTGGCGCGTCCAGCTTATTGTGATCGCGCCGAGCTTCCATCCAGTCACCGTCACCCCAGTTGTAGGTGAGTTCCCGGACTATCGACGCTGTTTTCGGCGGGGTCTCGGCAAAGAAGGCCAGGGGGTCGGCCTTCTCAACGGTATAGCCATTGTGATGGGAAACGATATGGTATTTATAGACGTCCCCGGCGCCGATAGCCCGGATAAAACCCTCCCAGATGCCTGAGCTCTCCCTCGGACGTAAAGGGTGGCTCGACCTGTCCCAGCCGTTAAAATCCCCGATGACATGCACCGCGCGGGCGTTGGGCGCCCACACCGCGAAATAGACGCCGCTAACGCCTTCTTTAATGATTACGTGCGATCCCAGCTTGTCATAGAGCCGGTGGTGGTTGCCCTCGTTAAAGAGGTAAATATCCATGTCCGAGAGCAGGGAGATGGAATAATCGACCGCCCCCGGCGTTTTATTACTCTTTCGTGGGGACATCGGCGGCGTCCTCAACGATTTTTTCCTTGGCGGGGGTGAGGTCGAGGAGGCGGAAGATATGGGCGGGGTAGGCGGCGGGATCGAGCTCGACGTAATTCCACTCGCCGCGCCAGCGGTATTCTTTATCGCTCAGGAGGTCGCGGACTTTATACGGTTTTTCAGCGTCCAAGCCCCAGGATTTCAGCGGCGCGTTGACCTGACCCGACTGCATGGCGTGAGGGTCGAGGTTAACGACCGCTAGTATTATATTGGTAAGGTCGTCGGTATGTTTGCTGTAGCAGATCAGCTGTTCGTTGCTGGTGGCGTTGAACCAGAGATTCCGGTTGCGCCGCAGGGCGGCGTTCTCGTGGCGGATGTGGTTCACTTTACCGATGAAATCTTTAAGGCTGTCCGGCCTGTCGATATCCCAGCGCTTGATTTCATATTTTTCCGAGTTCAGGTATTCCTCGCTGCCCGGCTCCCGCGGCGTGTGTTCCATGAGCTCGAAGGCCGGACCGTAGATGCCGTAGCTGGCGCTCAGCGTAGCCGCCAGGACCAGCCGCGCCATGAAAGCCCCCCGTCCCCCTTTCTGCAAATACTCGTGCAGTATGTCCGGCGTGTTGGGCCAGAAGTTAGGCCGGAAAAAGTCTTTCACCGGTGAGTGAGTCAGCTCGGTGAGGTACTCGGTAATATCTTTTTTATGGTTACGCCAGGTGAAATAGGTATACGATTGCGTGAATCCCAGCTTGGCCAGGTGATACATGATCTTGGGCCGGGTGAACGCCTCCGCCAGGAAGATCGCGTCCGGAT
>JBFYTX010000086.1:0-5721 GCA_041300345.1 Dehalococcoidales bacterium
GGAACAAAAGACGGTGCACGTCGTGGACGCTGTAGAAAAACTCCCAGCGCAGGGCTTCCCACCCGGCCAAATCTACAATCTCGCTGAAATAATAGAACAGGGTTAGTACCGCCCACATCAAAAACAGCAGGTAATAGCTGAAGGCGTTGGGGCTTGTCAGCATGGTAAGGCCCTTCCGAATTCCGTTCACGTTGTCTCCTACAGAGACATTATAGGCTCAGCCTGCCGGCGTTTCAACAGAAGACATGAAGAATCGCCGGCTCCTGCGGTAAAGCGCACCCATGACCGGAAGTAGGTACTAATGCTTATTTCACGCTGCCGGCTGCAGGTAATTTTACGCTCTCCGGCAAATAATATCCAGCAAATAAGCCTGCTACCAATCAGGCAATACAGCGGATGGACGTCAGCCTGTTGCCTGTTATGATGAATATGGTGGCTGGGAAGACGGGAGGAGTAAGAAAAGGAGGTGCTCGGATGAACGGAATGATGAAGGCAGCGAAAGGTACCGGTAAGGTTCTTCTGGCGATACTTGCCGGGGTGTTGATGCCGATAATGATCTGGGTGGCTCTGGGCGTGGCTCTGAACAAGAAGCTCCGTGAAAAGGCAGCCCGGGAAACAGAGGTCAGGCCTTTAGGCGAGGCCTTAACCAAAGCCGGCCAGACCATCAAGCGGTAAAATAGCCCTGCGGCCCGGAATAGCGTGAGGCGGGAGAGATTCGAATCTCTCCCGCCTTTTTTTATAGAAGATTTTTACCAGGTTTGCAGCCCCTGTGTTATAATTAACCCGTAGTTTTTCACCGGGAGAACGATGTTTACCCACCTCCATGTCCACACCGAATACAGCCTGCTGGATGGCATGTGCCGTATCCCCAAACTGGTGGCTAAAGCCAGGGAAATGGGCATGGATAGCCTGGCCATCACCGACCACGGCGTGATGCACGGGGCCATCGAGTTCTACCAGGCGGCCAAAGAGGCCGGCATCAAGCCCATCATCGGCGTGGAGATATATATTGCGCCGGGGAGCCGTTTCAGCCGCACCGCCGCCGATAAGAACAACTTCCACCTCGTCCTCCTCGCCAAAGATAAGACCGGCTACCAGAACCTCATCCAGCTCGTCACTAAGGCCCACCTGGAAGGCTTTTACTATCGACCCAGGGTCGATAGAGAGCTGCTGGCGCAGCACACCGGTGGGCTGGTCGCCCTGAGCGCCTGTCTCTCGGGAGAGGTCTCCCAGCTTATCCTGAGCCGGCGCTACGAGGACGCCAGGAAGGCCGCCCTCTGGTATAAAGAGCTTTTCAGCGATTTCTATATCGAGATCATGCGGCACCCCTTCCCGGAGATGGAAGCCGTGAACAACTACCTCGTCCAGATGGGGCCGGAGCTCGGTATCCCGCTGGTGGCCACCAACGATACCCACTATATCAACCGCGAGGACGCCTCCGCCCACGACCTCCTGCTGTGCATCGGGACCAACACCACCATTCACGACGAGAAACGGATGAAAATGCCGGGCGACTTCTTTTACCTCAAGAGCCCGGAGGAAATGACCGAGCTTTTCAAGGACCTCCCGGAGGCTCTGGAAAACGCCGGGCGCATCGCCGCCATGTGCAACCTGGACCTCGAGTTCGGGCGACTGCACCTGCCGGAGATCGGGCTGCCGCCGGACAAAACGCCCTTTGAATATCTGGCCGACCTGTGTTACGCCGGCCTCGAAGAGTTCTACCCGCAGGCAAGCCAGGAGGTTAAAGACCGGCTGTCCTACGAGATGGACGTCATCCGCCAGACCGAGTTCGCCAACTACTTCCTGGTGGTGTGGGACATAATATCCTACGCTAAAAAGAGCGGTATAATGTTCAATGTCCGAGGCAGCGCTAACTCAAGCGTCGCTTTACACTGCATGGGCATTACCGAGATAGACCCCCTGGAGAACGGCCTGATTTTTGAGCGTTTTCTTAACATAGAGCGCAAGGAGATGCCCGATATCGACATGGACTTCCAGGACGACCGCCGCGACGAGGTCATCCAGTACGTTTCGCAGAAATACGGCCAGGACCATGTCGCCCAGATCATCACCTTCGGGACGCTCGGCGCGCGGGCGGCCATCAGGGACGTAGGACGGGCGCTGGGCATGTCCTACGGGGACGTCGACCGCGTTGCCCGGCTAATCCCGAACATGGTCGGCATGACGTTGTCCAAAGCGCTGGATGAAAATCAGGAGCTTAAAACCGCCTACCAGGACGACGAGATCGTGCGAAACCTGGTCAACCAGGCCCGCCGCGTCGAGGGCATTTCCCGCCACGCCAGCACCCACGCCGCCGGCGTCGTTATCTCTAAAGACCCCCTGACCAACCATGTCCCCCTGCAGCGCGCCACCCGCGTCAACGGCGATGAAGCGGTGATGACCCAGTTCTCGATGGACGATATTGCCCACATCGGCCTTTTAAAGATGGACTTCCTTGGGTTAGCCAACCTGACCATTTTGGCGCGGGCTTGTGAAATCATAAAGAGCCATCGTGGAATAAATATCGACCTGCACGTCCTGCCGATAGACGACCCAAAGACCTTCGCCCTGCTTTCTTCCGGCGAGACGGCCGGGGTTTTCCAGCTTGAAGGCGCCGGCATGCGCCGCTATGTAAAAGAGCTGAAACCATCCACCTTCGGCGATATCGCCGCCATGGTCGCCCTCTACCGCCCCGGCCCGATGGAGCATATACCGAAGTTCATCAAGGCCAAGCACGGGGAGGAGCCTATCAAATACCCCCATCCGGCTCTGACGGGCATACTGGAGGAGACCTTCGGTGTCATCGTCTACCAGGAACAGGTGCTGCTTATCGTACGCGCCTTCGCCGGATATAGCCTGGGGCAGGCCGATATCTTCCGCAAAGCGATGGGTAAAAAGATCGCCGAGACGATGAGGAAAGAAAAACGAAACTTCATTGCCGGCGCCAAAAAGAACGGCTTTACCGCCGATATGGCCGAGGATGTGTACACACTCATCGAACCGTTTGCCGGCTACGCTTTCAACAAGGCACACGCCACCAATTACGCCTTGATAGCCTACCGCACCGCCTTTCTCAAGGCCAACTACCCGGCGGAATACATCACCGCCTTCCTGACCACCCACGCCGGCGAGCTGGAAAAGACCGCCGGGGCCGCCGCCGAGTGCCGCCGCCTCGGCATTGAAATACTGCCGCCGGACATCAACCGCAGCCGGCTCTTTTTCTCACTCGAAGACAACGGCAGCGGCCAGACGGCCATACGCTTCGGGCTGGCGGCGATCAAGAACGTCGGTACCGGCGCCATCGAGCCCATGATCGCCGAACGCGACAAGAACGGGCCGTTTAAATCTATCGAAGACCTGTGCCGCCGCAGCGACTTGCAGTCGGTCAACCGCCGCGTCATGGAGAGCCTGATTAAGGTGGGGACATTCGATAAGCTGGAGGACCGAGGCACGCTGCTCAACAGTATCGCACGGGTACTGTCGCTGGCGCAGCGCGAGCAGCGTTTGCGAGAGACGGGGCAATCGACCATGTTCGATTTGTTCGGCGATACGCAGGCTGTTCCCCTGCCCGGTCTGGAGCTGACGCCTGCCGCCGCCTCCGACCGCGAAAAAGCGTTCTGGGAAAAGGAGCTCATCGGCGTTAGTTTCTCGGAGAAGCCCTTTAGCCCGGTGTTCAGCTCGAAGCAGGCCAACGCCGTCTTCTGCGGAAATATCGACGCCGAGCTGGACAAGCACGTTATCGTCACCGCTGGCCGCGTTATCGCCGCGCGCTACTCATTCACCAGGAAAAACGAGTCGTTCGCTATCGTCACCCTGGAGGACGTCAGCGGTAAGGTGGAGGTCATCGCCTGGCCGCAGGTCTACAGCCAGACGGAGGAGTTCTGGAAGGAAGGCAACGAGCTGATCATCCAGGGCAAGGTGCGGGCCAGGGATGACGAGATAAGCGTGATCTGCGACGACGTGAAGTATTACGAGCCGCCCGTCGACGATAACGGTGCGGGTACACCGGCCGTGTCCGCGTCCCGTGCTGCAGTCCCTGAGGCGCCGCTGTTTAAAGCCTCCACCCCGCCTCTAAAAAGGCACCGTCTCACGCTGAACATCAAGCAGACCGCCGATGCCGCCGGGGATGTCTCCCGGCTGAATAAAATCGTCACCGCGCTGCGGACCTACAACGGCCGTGATGAGGTGCGCCTGAACATCCTCAATGGCGGCGACGCCATTCCGCTCAAGCTGCCCAGCATCTACACCGAGTATTGCCCTGATCTCAGGCGGCAGCTGGTCGAGCTTATCGGCGAGGACAACCTCAGCGTGGAAGCCGTCGCTTAGCCTCTATTTTTTCGGTTCGGAAAGTTCCTCGGTGATGTCGCGGGACATCTTCAGAAACAGCTTCCTGAGTTTCTTCATGACGTCCTGGGCAGCCCTCTCGCCGGCGTTTCTCGCCTCGTCGGCCGCCGCCCTGGCGTCCGCCGCCGCCGCTTCGATGTCGTCCAGGAGCTCGGGCAGCGGTTTGCTGAAAATATCGTGCCTGGGAGTCACTTTGTCGGCCATATTTTTCTCCTTAATGCGTCATTCAATTTCTTTTAATAAACATTATAACATAAAGAATTCGCCGTAGCCTCACCTCTGCCGTACGCACGGGTAAGCCAATTTTTACTATTTGTTTATGCGCCGGGGGCAGAATTTACGTCTTGTTTAGTTTCCGTTTTATACAATTTAAACGATAGCGAACATATTGCCCGGAGGCATGGCGTGACGGAACCCGGCGAACCGAAGGAAAAAATACTCCTCGTTGACGACGAGGAAGCTATACGGCAGATCCTGAATAAAGGCCTGGCGATGCGCGGCTATGCCTGTGACGAAGCCGAGGACGGCGAGCAGGCTCTGAAAAAGCTGGAAACCAGGCCGGCGGACCTGGTCATCATGGATATCAATATGCCGGGCCGGCCGGGCAGCGCCGTTCTGCCGGACATCGTTAACCGTTTCCCGGAGACCGCCGTGATCATGGCCAGCGGCGTTACCGACCCCGTGGTCGTGGCGCAATGCATCCGAGACGGCGCCAATGACTATATTAACAAGCCGTTCCGCTTCGAGCAGATTTTACAGAGCGTCTCCGGCACCCTGGATAAGCGCCGGGTGGAGATGGAGATACAGTGCTACCTGCGGGACATGGGCCAGAAAGCCGCGCACCAGGCAGTAGAGACCCGTAAGTTTTTCATCAGCGCCATCGAGAACCTGATCAGCACGCTGGAGTCCATCGACAGCTACACTAAGGGACATTCCCAGGCCGTGGCCGACCTGTCCCTGGGCATTGGTAAAAAGCTCAGCCTTTTGCCCGAGGAGATGGAAGACCTGCGCTGGGCGGCCCTGCTCCATGACGTCGGCAAGATAGCCGTCGACCCCGATATTCTCAACAAGCCGCGCGAGCTGACCCCCGGCGAGTACCGGCATATCATGACCCACGCCATCATCGGACCGCGCCTGGTCAAGCCGTTCGTAAACGAAAACGTGGTAAAAATCATCTCCCACCACCACGACCACTATGACGGCACCGGCCTCGGGCAATCAGTCCGCGGCCAGGACATACCCCTGGGCGCCCGCATCGTGGCGGTAGCCGACGCCTACCACGCCATGATCTCCGACCGCCCCTACCGGCGGCCGCTGACCAACCAGGACGCGATGGACGAGCTGCTGATATGCAGCGGCTCGCAGTTCGACCCCGCT
>JBFYTX010000095.1:0-3807 GCA_041300345.1 Dehalococcoidales bacterium
TATGATTAACCGAACCGCCCGGTAATATAGTCTTCCGTCCGTTTGTCTTCAGGATTGGTGAAAATCCGGGCGGTCGGGCCGTATTCCACGAGCATGCCCGCCCGGTCCGGCTCCATCATCATGAAGGCTGCCGTGTCCGATACCCTGGCCGCCTGCTGCATGTTGTGGGTGACGATGATGATGGTGTAGTCCTGGGTGAGGCTGCGCATCAGGTCTTCGATTTTCAGCGTGGCCACAGGATCGAGGGCGCTGCACGGCTCGTCCATCAATATCACCTCCGGCTCCACCGCCAGCACCCGCGCTATGCAGAGCCGCTGCTGCTGGCCGCCGGAGAGGGCCAGGCCGGACTGCCCCAGCTTGTCTTTGACCTCGTCCCACAGCGCCGCCTGCCGCAGGCTTTTCTCCACGATTTCTTCCAGCTCGCCGCGGCCCTTCGTGCCATGGCGTTTCGGCCCGTAGGCGACGTTTTCAAATATGGACATCGGGAAGGGGTTGGGTTTTTGAAAGACCATGCCCACCCGTTTCCTCAGCTCCACGACATCGATACCGGGACCGTAGATCGGGATGTTATCGAGCTCGACATTGCCCTCCACTCGCACGCCGGGGATAAGGTCGTTCATGCGGTTGAAAAGGCGCAACAGCGAGGACTTGCCGCAGCCGGACGGCCCGATGATAGCGGTAATCGAGCACGAAGGGATATCCAGCGAGACGTTGCGCAGGCACTGGAACGAGCCGTAGTAGAGGTTGACGTTCTCTGCTTTGAGCTTGGTGACGCATTTTTCCGCCGGCCTGGCGGAGATATCCGGTAGGCTGATATTGATGTTCATCTTACTTCCTCTGTCTCGTTTTGATTCTAATCGCCGCCGCCAGGACATCGAAAGAAAGCACCACGATGAGCAGCACCAGCGCCACGCCCCAGATGGTTTCTTCAGGCATGTTGGGGACATGGGCAGACACGGTGTATAGATGGTACGGCAGCGCCATGAACTGGTCTAGAGGCGATTGGGGCAGGGCCGGGAGCAGGAACGCCGCGCCCACCACCAGTATCGGCGCGGTCTCCCCGGCGGCGCGGCTTATGGCCAGCACCGCCCCGGTGATGATACCAGGCAGGGCCTGGGGGAGGACGATGTGCCGGACAGTCTGCCATTTGCTGACGCCGATGGCCAGGCTGCCTTCCCTGAGTTCCCGGGGGACGGCCAGCAAGGCCTCCCGCGACGTCGTAATGACCATGGCCAGGGCCTGGCAGGCCAAGGTGAGGCTGGCGGCCAGCAGCGACAGCCCGAAGTGGAACGCCAGCACGAAGACGCTCAGCCCGAAGAGACCGAAGACGATGCTGGGCACGCCCGCCAGGTTCACGATGGCTAAATTGATGATCCGGGTCAGCCAATTATCCCGCGCGTACTCCGTGAGGTATATGCCCGTGAGCACCCCTATCGGCAGGGCGAAAACGAGGGTGCCGAGCATGAGGTAAAAAGTGCCGACGATGGCCGGCAAAATCCCGCCGGCTTTACCCGCCAGCGAGGGAAATTCTGAAAGAAAGCCCCAGCTTAATGCCCCGCCGCCCTTGACGATAGTATAGATAATAATGAACAGCACCGGCGTCACGGTAACGACCGCCGCCAGTATTAAAAACGTAAAGGCGGCGCGCTGGGAGATTTTACGCGAGCTATAAGTCGTCATTGGCCGCTACCTGGCGAACTTCCTTTTCTGCCGTTCCAGAACCCTTTCGGCGATAATATTCACCGCCAGCGTTAAGATGAACAGGACGAGACCGATAGCGAAGATGGCCTGGTATTGTACCCCGCCGCGGACGGCGTTGCCGATGCTGTTAGCGATGGCCGCGGTCATCGTGGTCATAGGATCGGTGGGCGATGCCGGCACCGCCAGGGCGTTGCCAGCCACCATGAGAACGGTCATTGTCTCACCTATCGCCCGCCCCACCCCCAGCATGATGGCGGCGGCTATCCCGGAGAGCGCCGAGGGGATGCTAACATGCCATATCGTCTCCCACTTCGTCGCCCCCAGGGCATAAGACGCCTCTTTGAACTCTTTCGGGACGGCGTGCAGGGCGTCCTCGGAGACGCTGACGATGATCGGCAGGCTCATCAGAGAAAGCATGATGGCGGCGGTGAGCCCGCACAGTCCGCTGGGCAGATTGAACAGGCTCTGCACAAAGGGCGAAAGCAGCGCCAGGCCAATGAAGCCCATCATTACCGACGGTATGCCGGCGAGTATTTCGATGACGGGCTTGATGGTCTCGCTGACTTTAGGCGGCGCCACCTCGGACAGATAGGCGGCGCAGGCTACGCCGACCGGCACGGCGACAATCGTAGAAATAAGCGTAACCCACAGAGTGGAAACGAAGAAGGGCGTAATACCGAAGACCGGAGGCTCGGCGAGCGGATACCATTTGGTGCCGAAGAGGAAGTCCCAGGGGCTGGTATTGGCGAAAATGGGAAGACCTTCTTTAAGCAATATAAAGATGATTCCCAGCAGGACAACTATCGCCAGCATCCCTGCCAGGAATATCCAGCCCTCGATAACCCTTTCGCCCAACCGCAGCCGCCGCTTGAGTCCCCGGTCGGGGGCCGCCGCGGCGGTGGGGGCAGTATTCTGGTGTAACATTATCTATTATTTTACTCTTTCAGGGCAATGGCACGAAACCGGCTTCCAGCACCTCTTCCTGTCCTTCCGCGGAGAGACAGTAATCGATGTAAGTCTTGATCACGCCGGTGGGGGCGCCGTTGGTATAGTAGAACAGCGGGCGCGAGACGGGATAAGTGCCGTTCAGCGCCGTTGCCACGCTGGGTTGTACCGCTGTGTCGTCGGCCGTTTTCTTGATGCCGATGGCTTTGACGGTATTGTTGACGTAGCCGAGGCCGGAGTAGAAGATGGCGTTGACGTTACCGGCAACCTGTGTTATCCCTTCTTGCGTCGAGGGGAGCATGCGGACATCGCCGCCGTATTGCAGTGTCTTGTCCTCGGTAGGGAGTCCGGGCATCTGTATGACGTCCTCCAGGAAGTAGGCGAAGGTGCCGGAGTTGCTATCGCGGGAGAAGACGACTATCTCGGCGTCGTTGCCGCCCACTTCGCTCCAGTTGGTGATCTGGTTGGTGTAGATCGCGGAAAGCTGGGCGAAGGTCAGCTCGTCCACGGGATTGGCGGGATTGACAACGACGGACAGGGCGTCCGTGGCGACCCGTATTTCGTAGGGATTGACGCCTTTTTCATTGGCCTGCGTTATTTCCGAGTCTTTGATAGCGCGGGAGGCCTGGCAGATGTCCGTAGTGCTGTCGATGAGAGCGGCGATGCCCGCTCCCGAGCCGGGCCCGCTGACGGCGATGTTGACATTAGTGTTGGCGTTCATGAAATTTTCCGCCCAGACCGAGCTCAGCGGTGTGATGGTATTGGAGCCGATGATCTTGAATGAGCCGGAGAGAGTGGGCGTGGGTGTAGCGGTAGAAGTGGAGGTCGGGGTGGCTGTAGGCGTTGTGGTGGCGCCGCCGCAGCCCGCCAGGACTAATACCGCGACCATTATCAGCGCCAGGGGCAAGAACCATATTTTTACCGATTTGACCAATTGTTTCTCCTTTTATTTTACTTTTTTAGCTGTGAATCGAGGCTATTTCTTCGAGGTATTCAGCGGCCAGGTGCTCGCCGCTGAGGGCTTCCGGGTGTTCGGCGAGCAGGTGCAGGACCGCCTCGGCGGTGGCGATATTCGTCGCCAGCGGGATGCCGTGGACGTCGCAGACCCTCAGCAAGGCCGAGACGTCCGGTTCGTGGGGATGGGCGGTCAGCGGGTCGCGC
>JBFYTX010000097.1:0-13826 GCA_041300345.1 Dehalococcoidales bacterium
TTAATGTGAGTGTAGATGTTACTGGATTTAAACCGGTGAAGCTAAATGATATTATCAAGAAGATAAAATTATGAACAAGCTTGATATCCTCGTTACCGGGGTGGGGGGACAGGGGGTCGTCCTTGCCAGCGATATCATCGGCGAGACGGCCCTGGCTGCCGGCTTCGACGTTAAAAAGACCGACACGCTCGGCATGGCGCAGCGCGGCGGCAGCGTTGTCTCCCACGTGCGTTTAGCTAAAAAGGTATGGTCGCCGCTGATTAAGGAAGGCGAGGTCGATCTGCTCCTCGCCTTTGAAAAGCTGGAGGCCGCCCGCTGGGGCCATTTCCTAACGCCTGGCGCGGTAGCTATCGTCAATACCTACGAGCAGCCGCCCCTCTCCGTCAGCCTGGGACAGGAAAAGTACCCCACGGACGGCGAGATCATCGCCGCTCTGAAAAGGCGTACCGAGCGCATTTACTTTATTGACGCCAATAAAAGGGCTAAAGAGTTGGGGAACGTCAGGACGCTCAATATCTTTATGCTGGGCTGTTTTGCCGCTTTCGCCCCGATCGACGATACCGTCTGGAAGGAGAGCATCTCCCGGCACCTGCCGGCGAATATCCGGGAAATCAATCTCACTGCCTTCACCGCGGGCAGAAAGGAAATCGAAGGTGTCCGTATCGGCCAGGGTTAAAAAGGGCATGGAGGCGGGGTCGTGGATCCGGCGCATGTTCGAAGAAGGCATCGCCATGAAGAAGCAGTTCGGCGAGGCGAATATCTATGACCTCTCGCTGGGCAATCCGGTGATGGAGCCGCCGCCGGAGTTCAAAAGCGAGATCAAGCGCCTGGCCAACCATCCCTGGAAGGGCATGCACGGCTACATGGTCAACGCCGGGTACCCGGAGACCCGCGCCGCGGTGGCGGAACAGCTTAAAAAAGAGACGGGCATCAACCTTACCCAGAACGACATTATCATGTCCGTCGGGGCGGCGGGGGCGATCAACGTGGCTTTAAAGACCATCCTCGACCCCGGCGACGAAGTCATCGTCTTCATTCCGTGGTTCGTGGACTATTTTAACTATATCGAAAACCACGACGGCGTCGTTAAACCCCTCCCCACCGACGAGAATTTTATACCGCGGCTGGACGTGCTGGAAAAAAATATCACGCCCCGCACCAGGGCTATTCTCATTAATTCCCCCAATAACCCCACCGGCGTCGTCTACAGCGCCGCAGTGCTGGAGAAGATCGCCGCGATCCTGCGGAAAAAGGAAAAGGAATTCGGGGGCCCGATATTCCTCATCAACGACGAGCCGTACAAGAAGATCATCTACGACGGACTCAAGTACGCCTCCCCGCTGAGCTTCCACCGGCACAGCATCATCTGCACCTCGCACTCCAAGGACCTGTCCATCCCCGGCGAGCGTATCGGCTACGTGGCTCTGCACCCGGACGCCACCGACCACGACGACATGATTCGGGGCTTCGTTTTCTGTACGCGCGTGCTCGGCTTTATCAACGCCCCGGCGTTCATGCAGAACGTGGTGACGAAGCTCCAGGGGGTGTCCATCAATGTCGGGGAATACCAGCGCCACCGCGACTTTATCTACAACAGCCTGAAGCGTTTCGGCTATACGGTCAACAAACCGGAGGGGTCTTTCTATATCTTCCCCAAATGCCCCATCGAGGACGATGTGGCCTTCGTGCACGAGCTACAGCACGAGCACCACGTGCTCACGGTGCCCGGCATCGCTTTCGGCGTGCACGGCTACTTCCGCCTGGTCTACTGCGTTGACGATACTCTCCTTGAGAAGTCTATGCCCGGCCTGGAAAAAATCGCGAGAAAATACGGATTGAAAAAATAGCATTGATAAATCGGGATGTTTAAGAGGGGCGCCAGCCCCTCTTTTATTACTCCCCCTCTCCAATCAGATAAAAGTATCTCCTTCTGAGATGTTGCTGATTGGAGAGGGGGACAGGGGGTGAGGTTCAGAGCAGTATCCTTGTATTTGCATTCTTGAAAACCCTTGTGTTATACTCGCCCAGCACGCTGAAAAGTTCACGAGGTAGTTAGAATGGAAAAACAATATATTAAGGAAAACGCTAAATCCGGGGAGCGGCTGGCTAAACTGGTAACAAGCCTGACCGATGATGATTTGAAGCTGGTGATCTATAAGGAAGGCTGGACGATCGCCGTAATGCTGGGGCATATCGCTTTCTGGGACGAACGGCGCCGCCTCATGTTGAAGATCTGGCATCAAAAAGGCGTGTCCGCCGTGCCGCGGTTCGGACTGATGATTAACGACATTTTACTTCCCGTACTGCTCGCTATCCCGCCGAGAAAAGCCGCCGAGCTGGCCGTTGCCACCGCCAAAGCGCTGGACAAAGAGATAGAGATCCTGCCCCCTGAAATGGTCAAGGACATCACAGCTTTGAGGGATGATGCCGCTCTTAACCGCGCTGCTCACCGCAATGACCACATGGACCAGATAGACGTTTTCCTGAAAGCTAAACGTAAAACCAGATGAAACGCCCTTTATTACTACTGTTGTCAACCTGTCTTTGTCTTCTGGTAGTTTTCAGCAGCTGCGGTGCGCCCTCGAATTACCCGGCGGACATCCCGGTGACTGTAGATCCCACCACCGGCGACCCCGAAGGCAAGATCATCATCGATAACATAACAATCGCCACCGGTATACTTGACCGCGACTTTTTTACCCCGGCGGCCGGTCAGCATTTCACCGGCGAGCCCTGTTTCCTGATCTCGGTAAATATTAACAATGGTTATAGTGAAGACGGTTGGGTAACTTTTCATGCCGATGGATTCGATAAATCAGGCCACCAGGTATCATTCACGCTGGATACCGGCCCGCTGCCGGGCGCCTGGCAGGTCTATCTCGCCGGCTACAGCTCCGCCGAGTACACCTTGCACCTGAGCTGGGCGGATGACGTTGACCGTCTGACTATATCTTCGCAGAGGACTACCCGCCTGGCTCCGTAACACATTTAGACTCACCCCCTCGTCCCCCTCTCAAACAGCCGCATTGTTATATCCGGATTATTTCTTGTTTGAAGGGGGAGAGAATTTGAGAGGGGGCTTCGCCCCCTCTCTCCTATACTCCCCTCTCCAGCCAGAGAATAATTCCGATGTGCTCCATAAAACAGGCTGGAGAGGGGATAAAGGGGTGAGGTCAAACCCTTCAGTTTGGAGAGGCGATAAGGGGGTGAGGTTATAAGTGATGTAAGTCTTTATATATATGCGTTTGCATTCCTTAAAAACTCTATGCTATACTTTCCCCGTGCCCCGAGGCTGATTTTCATCTTTTCAGTATCCGGGGCATTTAAAGATATGTTAGCTAGCTACGGTTTGATCGGGCTGTTTTCCGCCGTCGTTATTATCTTTAGCCTTGCCCTCATTATCATCCCCATCGTCCTCCGCATCCTGAAGATCATCCCCTCCCATCCCGGCCCCGTTAAGAACTCTATCTTCGAGTGCGGCGTGGAGACCATCGGCAAGACCTGGGTGCGCTTCAATTTCCGCTATTATTTTTATGCCCTCGTTTTTCTTGCCCTCGATGTCCTGGTCATCTTTCTCTATCCTTGGGCGGCGCAGCTCCGCGAGTTGGGGGCGTCCAGCCTCTACGCCGTGCTGGCGCTCGTCCTCATCGTCTCGGTGGGTTACGTCTACGCCTGGAAGAAGAAGGTACTGGAATGGAAATGACCGGCCCGGAAAACGCGTACACGGATGGCGATCTCGACCGCCGCGAAGGGCAGGCCGTAGAGGACCTTAAAGCACGCAGTCGCGAGTCTTTCCCCGACCCCGCCGCCTGGCTGGAAGAGGACGTCAAGCGCAATGTCGTGCTGACATCACTCGACTGGATAATCGACTGGGCGCGGCGCTCTTCGATGTGGCCGGCCGTCTGTTACCCCGCCTGCTGCGGTCTGGAATGGATGGCCGCGCTGGGGCCCCGCTTCGACGCCGCCCGCTTCGGCATGGAGATCATGCGGGCTTCCCCGCGCCAGGCCGACCTCCTGATCACAGCGGGAACGCTGACCTGGAAAATGGCGCCTGTCGTCCGGCGCGTTTACGACCAGATGGCCGAGCCGAAGTGGGTCATCGCCATGGGCGCCTGTGGCATCAGCGGCGGAATCTTCCGCTCTTCCTACAACGTCGTCCCCGGCTATAACAAGATCGTCCCGGTGGACGTTTACGTGCCGGGCTGCCCGCCCCGGCCCGAGGCCCTCCTCTACGGCATCAGCCTGCTCCAGAAGAAGATCGGGCGGATTAGAGCTGTCCCCGACCTCTCCGAGCTGCCCAACCCGCTCAAGAAAGGCGGCCTGAAATGACCGCCGTCCTGCCGGCTAAAGAACTGGTGGCGAAGCTGTCCGGCGTATTTCCCGGCAAGCTGGAAGAGGCCGGCCGCGACGGCGTCCTGGTCAGGGCTGACGCCCTTTTAGAAGTGGCGGCCTATCTGAAAAACACCGCCGGCTTGGAATTCGATTATTTTAATATGGTGACCGCCGCCGACTATTACCAGTATTTCGAGGTCGTCTATAACCTTACGTCTACCAGGCACAACCATACTATATTTTTAAAGGTGCGCTGTTACGACCGTGCCCATCCCTCGTTGCCCTCGGTTGTCCCGCTCTGGCAGGGGGCGGACTTCCAGGAGCGCGAGGTCTTCGACCTTTTCGGCATCAGTTTCGAGGGGCATCCCAATCTGAAGCGGATCGTCCTCTGGGAAGGCTTTGATGGCTATCCCCTGCGAAAGGACTGGAATCGGTGACGACCCAGGAAATGGAGTTCCGTACCGAACCGTTCGTGGTCAACTTCGGGCCCCTCCACCCGAGCACCCACGGCGTCTTCCGCATCAAGGCCACCCTCGACGGCGAGGTCGTCCTCGATATCGAGCCGGTCTTCGGCTACCTGCACCGCGGCATCGAGAAGCTGATGGAGGAGCGGACCTATACCGGCTGCATACCCCTTACCGACCGGCTAGACTACGTGAACGCGATGACGAATAACTTCGCCTACTGCCTGGCAGTGGAGAAGCTGGCGGGGATAAAGGTGCCGGAGCGCGCCGAGTATATCCGCGTGATCATCGCCGAGCTCCAGCGGATCGGCAACCACTGCCTCGCCGTGGGCGCCATGCTCAACGACGCCGGGGCGCTCGGCACGCCGTTCTTTTACCTCTGGCGCCAGCGCGAAAAGATCTACGACCTCCTGGAAATGCTCTGCGGGCAGCGGCTGATGAACAATTACGTGCGCATCGGCGGCGTCAGCCAGGATGTCCCCGCGGAGTTCCTGCCGGGAGTGATGAAGTTCGTTCCCCAGCTGCGCAGCTTCCTCGAGGAATACGATTTCTTCCTGATGCAAAACGAGATTTTACTTGCCCGCGCCAGGGGCGTGGGTATTCTGCCGCCGGAGGTCGCCATCAACTGCGGCATCAGCGGCCCGGTCGCCCGCGCCAGCGGCATTAAGCGCGACCTGCGCCGGGACGACCCCTACTCTATTTACCAGAGATTCGAATTTGATATCCCGACCTGCCAGGAAGGCGACTGCTATGCCCGCTATCGCGTCCGTATCGCCGAGATGCGCCAGAGCCTCCGCATCATCGAGCAGGCCGCGAAAAGCATACCTCCGGGCCTGATCAGGGCTGATGTCCCCCACCTGGTCCGCCCGCCCGCCGGCGACGCCTGCGCCCATATCGAAGCTCCCAAGGGTGAGCTGGGTTTTTACCTCGTTTCGGACAACTCTATAGCCCCCTACCGCTGTCACGTGCGCGCTACCAGCCTGATCAACCTCTCCGCCCTGCGCCGGATGGTCAGGGGCTGGAAGATCGCCGATCTCATCATCATCTTCGGCAGCATCGATATTACCATGGGCGAGGTGGATAGATAGTGGCTACCTTTGACCTGATGATTAAGAGTCATCCGTTGGCAGCGGCCGTCCCGCCGGACTGGCCGGGCGGGTACTGGTGGCACTGGCTCTTCTTTACCGTCATCCTGATCACCTTTATCCTGACCATGGTCCTCGGCGTGATCTACATCGAGCGCCGCCTCCTCGGCCGGATGCAGTCGCGCCTCGGTCCCAACCGCACCGGGCCTTTCGGCCTCCTCCAGGCGGTGGCGGACGCCGTGAAAGTCCTCCTTAAAGAGAACATCGTCCCTTCCGCCGCAGACCGGGTCGTGCACTTCCTGGCGCCGGTGGTCGCCTTCGCCCCCGTCTTGATACTGATGGCCGTGGTGCCCTTCCAGGACGGCGCGCTCCTGGCCGACCTTAACATCGGCGTGCTCTACGTGGTGGCGATAAGCTCGGTCACCACGGTAGGCGTTTTCATGGCGGGGTGGGGCTCAAGCAACAAGTATTCGCTGCTCGGCGCCATGCGCACGGTGGCCGCCGTGGTCAGCTACGAGATACCGCTGGTGCTGTCCATCGTCGGCGTGGTGCTGTTAGCCGGCTCGCTCTCGCTGAACCAGATCGTGCTGGCCCAGGACATCCCGTTCATCCTGCTCCAGCCGCTGGGTTTCTTCCTTTTCTTTACGGCCGGCTGCGCCGAGATCAACCGCTCGCCTTTCGACCTCATGGAAGCCGATTCCGAGCTCGTGGCGGGCTTCCATACCGAGTACTCGGGCATGAAGTTCGCCATGTTCTACCTGGTGGAGTATGCCGAGGCCATCGCCCTGGCCGCCATCATTACCACCCTCTTCCTGGGCGGCTGGCGCGGCCCTCTGCTGCCGCCGTGGCTCTGGTTCATCCTTAAGGTCGTCATCGTTTTCTTCGTGATGGTCTGGACGCGCACGACCCTCCCCCGCGTCCGCATCGACCAGCTGATGGCGCTGGCCTGGAAGTTCCTCTTCCCGCTGGCTTTGATCAATCTTTTTGTGACCGCCGTCCAGGTGCTGGCCTGGCCGGATGAGCTGCCCTGGATCATGGTCGTCATCAACATTGCTATCATGGGCGTCCTGGTGCTGGCGTGGTCGCGATTCTTTAAGTTAGGATGGGGCCGTGTTAAAGTTTGAGCGTTTCGGACTCGGCATTGCCAAGGGTCTGTCGGTGACCATCAGCTACCTGCTGCGTCACCCTTCGGTGACCCAGTACCCGGAGCAGCGACTCAATGTTTCCCGCCGCATCCGCGGCGCCGAGCTGGTGTGGAGCCGCGAAAAGTGCACCGGCTGCGCCACCTGCGCCAAGGCCTGCCCGCAGGGCGCCATAGAGATCATCACCTCGACCAACCTGGTCAATAACAAGTACGAGGTGCAGACCTACCGCGTGGACACCGGCTACTGCATCCAGTGCGGCCTCTGCGTCGAGGCCTGCCCTTATGACGCCGTTTTTATGGGCTACTCTTATGAACGGGCCAAGTACCGCCGCGGGGATGTCGTTCAGGCCAACGACGAGCTCCTGGAATCGCCGTCACGGCCAGTGAGCGGCTACTTCCATCCCGATATCGCGGAAAAACTGCCGGAGCAGACTTTGCTGATAGAAAAGATCGTGGAGAAAAGAAAATAATGGGACTGGACATCGCCTTCTGGATCATGGCGGTGGTGGTCATCGCCGCGGCACTGGCCGTGGTGTTCCTGCGCAATGTCTTCCGCGCCGCCCTGGCGCTGATCCTCTGCTTTATTGCCGTGGCCGGGATTTATATTACTTTAAGCGCCGACTTCCTGGCGGCGGTGCAGATACTCGTCTACGTGGGCGCCATCTCCGTGCTGATCATCCTGGCGGTGATGATGACCCGCGATGTCTGGAAAGGCAACCCGGCCAATCGACTCCGCATTCCGGCGCTGGTCGTGGCGGCGGCGCTGGTGGGGATATTGATCTATGCCGTGACCGCCTCCCCCTGGCGGATATCCAACCAGCCGCCTCTTACACCTACCACCGTTCCCCTGGCGAGCCGGCTGTTCAGCCAGCAGGGCTTTATTTTACCCGTGGAGATCGCCGCGACGCTGCTGCTGGCGGCGATTGTCGGCGCTATCGTCATCGCGCGGGAGAAGGACAAATGACCATCGGACTGGAGCATTACCTGGTGCTGTCGGCGGTGCTTTTCGGCATCGGCCTTTACGGGGCACTGACCCGCCGCAACGCTGTGGTCATCCTGATGTGCATCGAGCTCATGCTCAACGCGGTAAACATCAGCCTGGTGGCCTTCTCCAGCTACGTCGTCCCGCTGCTCCTGACCGGTCAGGTCTTCGCCATCTTCGTGATGGTGGTGGCCGCCGCCGAGGTAGCGGTCGGCCTGGCGATCGTCCTGGCCATCTTCCGCGGCCTGGGCGATATCGATACGAATAATATCAACCTGATGAAGTGGTAAATACAAACCAAAAGAGGAGAACCTGAATATGAAAGGCGCGAGTTTTGCGGGGGCGTTCTGGTTTGCCGGCTGGCTGTTCACGCTCGGCTTCGCCAACCTGGTATGGTGGAAGGTAATACTCGGCATCGTCGTCTGGCCGTTCTACCTGGGCGACGCCGTTCTGGCGATGTAGTAACCGGAGCGCAGGGCGTTTTAGAGGGGCGCAACTAATGATAATGATTGCAGGGGCGTCTAAGAGGGGCGCGATTAATGATAATGCTTGCAGGGCGTCTAAGAGGGGCGCAGCCCCTCTTCCCAAATATTCCCCCTCCCTTGGCAAGGGAGGGGGTCAGGGGGTAGGTTGGGGGAGGGACACAAAACAGGAACTACTAAATGTGGATAGAAGTTAAAAAAACTAAAACCCTGGTCATTGCCGAGATGTGGAAGGAATGCTTTGAGGGTGAGGGCATCCCCGCCCGCATCATTCCTACCGCCGGGCTGCCCGTCGGCCGGGAAATCGCGGAGTACTCGATACTCGTGCCGCAAGATAAAGAGCACGTGATTAAGGATATCTTAAGGAAGCTATGATACCCTATCAGCTTATCTGGCTTATCATGCTGCTGCCGCTGGCGTCGTTCGTCGTCAACGGCCTGCTGATACGGCCTTTCGTTAACCGGAAGTCGAAAGCCTACGGCTACATCACGATATTATCCATCGCCGCCTCGGCGGTCTTCTCTATCTGGATGTTGTTCTCGGTGATGGCGGCGGACAACCATCTAATCGCCGTGCCCGACGTTACCTGGGTGGTCGTGGAAAACGGCGTCACCATCCACCTGGGCATCATCGCCGACCAGCTTTCCGCGGTGATGGTCGTGGTGGTCTCGGTCGTCAGCCTGATGGTGCAGATATACTCCCTCGGCTACATGGCCCACGACGAGGCCGGCTACTACCGCTATTACACCTACATGTCCCTGTTCACCTTCTCAATGCTGGGACTGGTGCTCTCGGACAACCTGCTTTTCACTTTCGTCTTCTGGGAGATGGTCGGCCTCTGCTCCTACCTGCTCATCGGCTTCTGGTTCCATAAGAAGTCCGCCGCCGACGCCGCCAAGAAGGCCTTTATCGTTACCCGCATCGGCGATTTCGGTTTCCTGGCGGGCATCCTGATTTTATATTTCAACACCGGCACTTTCGATATTTACGGGCTTCACACGCTGGCGGTGACCGGCGTGCTGGCCGGCCCGGCGCTGATGTGGGCGGCTGTCGGCCTCTTCGCCGGCGCCATCGGCAAGAGCGCCCAGTTCCCGCTGCACGTCTGGCTGCCGGACGCCATGGAGGGCCCCACCCCCGTCTCCGCCCTCATCCATTCTGCCACGATGGTCTGCGCCGGCGTCTTCCTGGTGGCGCGGATGATGCCCGTGTTTATTTTCTCCAGTGAGGCGATAACCCTGGTGGCTGTTATCGGCGGGTTCACGGCTATTTTCGCGGCGACCATGGGCCTGGTGGCCAACGATATCAAGCGCGTGCTTGCCTACTCCACCATTTCACAAATAGGCTATATGATGCTGGGGCTGGGCGCAGCGGGCATGGCGCTATCCCGGGAAATCACCGGCGGCGAGCTGCATTTCGGTACGGAAGAAATACTGATTATAACCAAAGCCGCCGTGGCGGTCGGCATGTTCCACCTCTTTACCCATGCCTTTTTTAAAGCTTTATTGTTCATGGGCGCCGGCAGCGTCAACCACGCCAGCGGCACGTTCGACATGCGCCTGATGGGCGGCTTGCGTAAAACAATGCCCTGGACCTATGCCACGTTCCTCGCCGGCGCTTTGAGCCTGGCCGGCATCTGGCCTTTAGCCGGTTTCTGGAGCAAGGGTGGGATCCTGGTCAGCGCCTTCGAGAGCCAGCCTGTCCTGTTCGCCCTGGCCCTGATCACCGTTTTCCTGACGGCTTTCTACATGTTCCGCGCCATCTTTATGACCTTTCATGGCGAATATAAAGGCGGGGCCAGAGAGCCGGACGAAAAACCCCACGGTGAGGCTGATAAGGCCGGTGCTCCCACCCACGAGTCGCCGCGGGTGATGGTAGCCCCGCTGGTCTTTCTGGCCCTGCTGGCTATCGGCGCCGGCTGGTGGAACCTGTCCGGCGGCTTCGACGATTTCTTCGGCCACGAGGCGGAGGCGGCCGGATTCTTCGGCGTCTTTGCCCACGCCATCCCGGTGGTCTCGCTGCTGGTCGCGCTTCTCGGCATCTTTGCGGCTTATGTAGTTTATCTCAGGAAGTGGGTCACCGCCGACTCTTTAGGACGTGCCTTCGGCCCGCTCTACAAGCTGGTCTTTAATAAGTACTTCTTCGATAAGCTTTACGAGGACATCATCGTGAAGCTGGCCCTGGTCAAAGGGCTGTTTACGGGATTCTCATTGTTCGATAGCAAGGGCATCGACGGCGCGGTGAACGGCACGGCGACCGTCGTTATCACCGGCGGCCGCGCCGCCCGCCGCGCCCAGACCGGCCAGCTCCAGCTCTACGGGCTGTTTATCGGCCTCGGCGCGGCGATTATCGCTATCTGTGTATTGATATGGGGATAAAAGGGATGTACAAATGTCATTGCGAGGAGTCCCGATGAAGTCGGGACGACGCGGCAATCTCACCCTCGGGTGAAAGAGATTGCTTCGCTTCGCTCGCAATGACAGTAGAGATGAAGGGGAAGGGGTAGGGGATAAGTAGAAGAATATCGTAAAAGGTTGACGGAGAACAAAATACTTGGACTTTAATTACTTATCGGTCATTCTCTTCCTGCCGGCCTTAGGCGCTATCGTCATCGCTTTAGCTAAAGGCGCTAACGAGCGGCTCATCAAGCGCCTGGCCGCCGTCTTTACCTTTATCCCCCTCGCCCTCGCCCTTTACCTCTTTATCGCCTTCGACCGCTCGGCGTCGGCGTCCGGCGTCTTCCAGTTCGAAGAAAACTACCTCTGGATCGGCCCCCTCGGCGCGCGCTACCACCTGGGCGTGGACGGCCTCAGTATGCCCCTGCTCCTGCTGACCGCCTTCCTCGGCTTTCTGGCCGTCCTCATCTCCTGGAAAGTGCACGACCGGCCGCGCGAGTTCTTCGCCTGGCTCCTGCTCATGGAAACGAGCATCATCGGCGTCTTTGTCTCCCTCGACCTGCTCCTGTTCTTCATCATGTGGGAGATCGAGGTCGTCCCGATGTATTTCCTGATCAATATCTGGGGCTCGGGGCGCAAGGCCTACTCGGCCATCAAGTACGTCATATATACCCTGTTCGGCAGCGCCTTCATGCTGGCAGGCATTCTGGCTCTGTATTTCGGCACCAACAGCCTGAACATGGTGGATATCGCCAACCTCGGCCTCGGCGCCTACCAGACCATAGTCCCCGCGGCGGCCATTTTCTGGCTGCTCTTTATCGGGTTCGCCGTCAAGCTGCCGGTGTTCCCCCTGCATACCTGGCTGCCTGATGCCCATACCGACGCCCCCACTGCCGTCAGTGTGATGCTGGCCGGCGTCCTAATCAAGATGGGCGGTTACGGGATGATTCGACTCTGCGTCAGCTTTTTCCCGGACGTCGCTAAAGACTTCGCCCAGCCGCTGATAATCCTGGCGCTTATAGGCATAGTTTACGGCGCGGCGGTTACTCTCGTTCAGAAGGACATCAAGCGGCTCATCGCCTACAGCTCCATCTCCCACATGGGCTATGTCCTGCTGGGTATTTTCGCCCTGGGTAATCTGAGCCTGACCGGCGCCGCTTTGCAGATGTTCTCTCACGGCATCGTTACCGGCCTGCTCTTCGCCATGGCCGGGCTGGTCATCCATAACGTCGGGGAACGCGACCTTACCAAGCTGGGCGGGCTGGCCCGGCAGGTGCCGGTAATGGCCGCCGTCTTTTCCATCGCCGGCCTCGCCTCTTTAGGGCTGCCCACCACCTCCGGCTTCGCCGCCGAGTTCCTGATCTTCCTGGGCTCTTATAACAGCACCGTGGTGCCGCACATCACGGCCTACACTATCATCGCCATCGTCGGCGTGGTGCTAACGGCCGGCTATATCCTCTGGATGCTCCAGCAGGCCTTTTTCGGGCCGGTGAAACAGCGGTTCGATAATGTTAAGGACGCCGACGGCCTGGAAAAATTTTACGCCTTCATTCTTATTGCCGTCATCATGCTGGTCGGTATCTATCCGGCAGTGTTAACGGATGTCTTTAAACTGGGCATCGCACCCATTGTGAATTTAATCGGGGGTTAAGGAGACCGGTTTGAACCTGATAACCTTGCACTTCGAGAGATTGCCCGACTGGCTGGGGGCCCTGCCGGAGATAACCCTGTTGGTCTTCGCCGCGGTGGTCATCCTCCTTGATCTCTTTGTCGCCCGTAAAGGCGTACTGGCGGTCGTCAGCATTATCGGCATTCTCGTCAGCGGGCTTTTCAGCGTGGCCTTCTGGGACTTAAACCGCTCTTTCTTCAATAATATGCTGGCCGCCGACCCGTTTGCCGTGTTCTTTAAACTGCTTTTCCTGGGCGTTGCCCTGCTGATAATCCTCGCCTCCACCGACTATGTTGCGAAATTCAAACGCTTCCAGGGCGAATATTACGCCCTGATTCTCATTTCGACCCTCGGCATGATGCTCATGGCCGCTGCTACCGACCTTGTTTCGCTGTTTATCTCGCTGGAGCTGACGAGCATCTCGCTTTATATCCTGGTCAGCTTCCTCAAGGACCGCAAGTCCACCGAGGCGTCGCTGAAATACCTGCTACTGGGCGCTATCGCTTCGGCAGTCCTGCTTTACGGCATGGCGCTGGTCTTCGGCGCTACCGGCGCCACGCAGTTGACCCAGATCTTCCGCGCCACTGTCGATTTCGGCTACGGTTCGCTTGTCGTTCACCCGGCGCTGCTGGTGGGCATCGTCCTGATGATCGCCGGGCTGGGATTCAAGATCGCGGCCGTCCCCTTCCAGATGTGGGTGCCGGACGTCTATGAAGGCGCCCCCACCACCATCACCGCCTATCTCTCCGTGGGGAGCAAAGCGGCGGGGTTCGCCCTTATCCTGCGGGTCTTCCTCGAGGCCTTCCAATCGCGCTTCGGTGACGAGTGGGGCATGATCTTCGCCGCGCTGGCCGTCGTCAGCATGTTCGTCGGCAACATCGCCGCTATCCCGCAGACCAATATCAAGCGCATGCTGGCCTATTCGAGTATCGCCCAGGCCGGCTATCTCATGGTGGGACTGGCGGCGGCGGGGGTGTTCGACCTGGCGTCATCGGCTCTCCAACCTGCGGGACTGGCCGGAGGTCAGAGCGCCGTGCTCTTTTTCCTGGCCGCCTATGCCCTGACCAACCTGGGGGCGTTTATTGCCGTCATCATCATATCCGGCAAGATCAACAGCGATAGCATCGCCGATTTCTCCGGCATGGGCAAGCGCGCGCCTCTGCTGGCGCTGGCGCTGACGCTCTGCCTGGTGTCCCTCATTGGTATCCCTCCGGCGGCCGGCTTCATGGGCAAGTTCTATCTCTTCAGCGCCGCCGTCCGGGCCGACCTGCTCTG